>JBGOZX010000020.1:0-40833 GCA_041480425.1 Bacteroidia bacterium | reverse complement strand
TATGCTTCCAAAACTTTACAAAGCGGTTTTAATAGGATGTTAGAGGTAATTTATGTCGTTAGTAATAATAGCCGGTGCGAAAAAGGTTAAAACTTGTTAAATAAGCTTTGAATTACTAATCAACCAAAGACAGACCATAAAACTTTTGTTATATTCGCGGTTACTTATGGAAAAGGTTAATCGTACTGTAATTAAATTAATGATTGTTCTTATCTCATTTTTTTGTATTGATGGGGGCAGATCTTTGGTACTTATTAAGGACAACATACAAATCATTATTAACCAGGATCATGTAAACGATATTGAAATACCACATCAGCACCATCTTGTTAATTTCAACGATCAGGAGAAATGGCTGGAATTATTCAAATTTAATTTTTCATGCTTCAATCATAATCCTGTGAAGTTCTTATTTACTTTGAATACTGCCTCTCAGGAATTTTCTGATTCCATATGGCAACCTCCTAAGTTCGTTTAGCATTAATCAATCTTTCCTTTTGTCAATTCCCTGAATTATTTCAGGTATGATACTCTATTTAATATTTAGTACAATTCTATATGATTAATGAAAAACGACGAGTTGCAGGTATTTCAGTCTTTGCAGCGATTTTCTTAACAGGTATTAAACTTTTAGTAGGAATTCTCACCGGGAGCCTTGGATTGCTTTCGGAGGCTCTGCATTCGGGATTAGACCTCATTGCTGCAGTAATTACATTTTTTTCAGTTCGTATTTCAGATAATCCTCCTGATAAAAAGCACAATTTCGGCCATGGTAAAATTGAGAATTTCTCAGCATTCCTCGAAACCATTCTTTTGTTTATAACTTGTTTCTGGATTATCTCTGAGGCATTACATCGTCTCATTACAGGAGATACAAGTATAGAAGTAAACGCATGGAGCTATGCTGTGGTGATTACCTCAATAATTGTGGATGTTACACGTTCAAGAGCATTAAGCAGAGTAGCTAAAAAATACAATAGTCAGGCACTTGAGGCTGATGCACTTCACTTTTCAACTGATATATGGAGCTCAGCAGTCGTTTTGCTGGGGCTTATATGTGCAAACTTCGGGTTCTTCTTTGCCGACTCTGTCGCTGCTTTAATAGTTGCCTTTATTGTAATTATAATTTCGTACAGACTGGGAAAGCGGTCCATTGAAGTGCTACTTGACTATGCACCCAGAGACAGGGTAAATAAAATTGAATCTGTTCTGAACACATTCCCTGAAATCGATACATTTCACAGCTTAAAGATAAGAACTGCCGGCGCTGATACTTTCGTCAGTGTAGTAGTTACTTTAAATCCTCAACTCATGCTTAATCAGGCTCATGAAATCTGCGACAAAGTTGAAAGTGAGATCTGTAAGGTGGTCGATCGATGTGATGTATTTGTTCATGTTGAACCTTTAAATCAAAAAACCGGACAAGATGAAAATAAAATTAATAATAATAGTAATACTGTTTACTGCGGTGTCAAATGTAACAGCGCAACCTGATGAAGAGGTAAAAACAGTTTTCGGAAACAGGAAACCACATATCGGTTATTTTTTAAGTCCTTCCCTCCAGTTTGGTAAATTTACCGGATCAACTGCCGTTATACCTGGTATTGGCGCCGGAATAATATTCAATAATCAGATTTCCCTGGAAGTAAGATACAAGTACATAACAACTGAAAATACTCCGGTTGGTGAGATGGATAACCGTTTCTACATTGATGGGCAGTGGGGGGGAATAAGATGCGAATATTCAATTAAGCCTGGAAACGTCGTTCACCTTAGTTTTCCGCTTGAGATTGGGATAGGAGAAATAGAACTCGACCTGAAAGATTCTTATGTGAACCAACATGTCATTATTCCTGCAGATGATGCCTGGTTTGCTAACATGGAACCGGGTGTAGCACTTGAGTTTAATGTATGGAAGTACATAAAGCTCAACCTTTCAGCAGGTTATAGGATTGTAAGTAATGTTACCTTCAGAAATTTATCCGAAAAAGATCTTATGGGATTCACCTATTCAGCTGCATTGAAAATCGGGATATTCTAAACTTCCATGTCAGAAGCAGGTGGGAATTTTTTTCACATTTAATATCGGGTAATTCCGGCATTCCCAGGATGATTTATTTTCAAGCTTTTTTCACCAGTTTATATATTTCGAACCAGATAATGCTGGATAAACCTGCCACTGTGCATACAATTAGTTCCGGATATCCGATTTTTTCAAATTGAAACAGGTCTATAAGAAATGGCACGTTCAGAATCAGGATCAGGAAGATAATAGCTCCACCAATAATCCACTTAACCGCTAATACCCTTAACCCTGCGGAGGCCATTTCGGCAACTGCTTTTTCATAACCGGCTATTGTTTCAATATTCAGGTGACACAGTTCAAAGATTGCTTCAGGTGCTCCTTTTGCAGCTATTACCTGTTCCTTTGTTCCTGTTTTTGAAAAAACCCTTGACATAGCCAATAAATCTTTAGATAAGGGATATTCTTTTTCCATTATCCAGTCTGCATGGATATGTTCTGAACTATGGAGAAATTGATCACCAATATTTATAATGGCCTTCTCCATGGGATCAAAGGGATTCACCTGACTCGACAAAATTCCATATTCAATGATTTGGTGAAAGGGTTCAGGGAAGGTTCCTCCTGAAATTACATCGGAAAATTCAGTTCCGTTAAAAAGACGTGTAACAGTCATTTTATTCTGGGTCAAAGTGCCTGTTTTGTCAGTACACAGAACCGTGGCAGAGCCAAGTGTTTCAAGTGCAGCAGGTTTTCGGGTTAACACAGATTTTTTCGACATTCGCCAGGCTCCAAGTGCAAGGAATATGGTTAGGACCACAGGAAATTCCTCTGGCAGCATAGCCATTGCCAGTGTAATTCCCGCAAGAAAACCTTTTAATAAATCGCCTCTTGTCAGCGTATATACGGCAATTACCAGGACACATAAAAGAATACCAATAATAGCAAGGCGTTTCACTAAAGTCCCCATTTCCCTTTTTAATTGGGTGGGTTCTTCTTTAACTGAATCCAGTGCTTTGCCAATTTTTCCAATCTCAGTATTTAATGCTGTGGCAGTAACCTTTACTATCCCATTTCCCTGAACAATCATCGATCCTGAATAAACAGCCGGTATATCATCACCTCCCGGTATAAAAGTATTATCTCCTTCTCTCCATTCCCTTTTTCGCACAGGCACTGATTCTCCGGTTAATAATGACTCATCAGCCAGCAAATTGATGCTGTTCAGAACCATAGCATCTGCAGGAACCCTGTCTCCTTCCTGCAAAACAACAATATCTCCTGTAACAACTTCTTTTCCGGGTATCCTTTTTGTTTCTCCATCACGGATAACAAGCGCTCTCGGACTTGCAAGGTCTTTCAGCGCATCCAGAGCTTTTTCGGTTTTTTTCTCCTGATAAAACTCGATCCCCATTACAACAAATACAAAACCAAGAAGCATTAATCCTTCCTGTATATCTCCAAGGATGAGGTACAAGGTTCCGCAAGCAACCAGCAAAAGGAACATAGGTTCTTTTACCACACCAATTGCGATTTGAAATACATTCTTGGGTTTCGAAGAAGGTAATTCGTTGTACCCTTCTTTTCCAAGTTTCTCATCTGCCTCTTTTTGAGTAATCCCTTTAAAATTCTCAGTTTGAAATGATATTTTCATAAAATATTAAAAGATTTTAAATACTACGATAGCTATGGCAATACCTGCCGTAGCCATAATTGCAATAGGTTTCCAGTTAAACTCAAGTAACTTTTTAACTTCCGGACCTAATTTTATTGTCAACAGAGCCAATAAATAGAATTTTATCCCCTGGCTAATCAATGTGGCAATGCAAAACATGAATACATTAACGTCAAACACCCCCGACGAAATTGAAAATATCTTATAAGGTAAAGGAAGAAGCGATGCTATAAACAAAATCCAAAAGTTCCATTTTGCAAACATATTATGGATTTTATTGTAACCAGCTTCGGAAAACCCGGGAATATGGTTAAACAGAAATTGAGCAAGTCCTGTAAACTCTCCATTTGAATTAAGCCATGCAAAATGCCCTATGGTATAACCTGCAAATGAACCACACAATGCTCCCAGAGTTCCGAACAATGCATACCTGTATGCTTTTGTAATATTCAGCAATGCTAATGCCAAAAAGAACATCGGAGTAGGTAATCCTAAAATGGATGAATCAGCAAAAGCGCACAAAAACAATGCCCATACTCCCCATTTTGTGTTTGCCCATTGCAAACACCATACATGTAACCTTTTGAACCAGTCTTTCATTCAGCGCTTTCCGTCAGATTATGAGACATATTGACTCTTTTCAAAATTTTCTTTCTTTTTTATATACCTCAAAAAGCGTTTCTTCATCTTTCCCATCTTTAATACCACGTATTAACAGAGCTAATAAATTAGGGATCTCATTATCATTAAAACCGGATTTCATTGCGAAACCACTTGCTAAACGCATTTCATTTTTATCAATTGTCCCATCAGCCAAGGTCATTTTAACAATTTCATAAACCTGATCAAAGCGTTTGGATAATTCATAAGGCGGAATGTAATCTGACTTGCCAGTTGTTTCGATAAAGTTATCAATTTCAGGATCTGTAAACCCCAGTTTCCTGCCGATGCGATGCAGCAATTCCAGTTCAGGGGAGCTAATAATATCATCAGCCTTAGCAATGCGGACAAGATGAACAAAATATTCTATGTTCTGCTTTTTTAAAGGGTGATCGAAATAACTTGATATGTTCATATTTTGTGGTTTATTCAATTAAAAGATATCATTTGTTTCAAATGGCAGAGTGGGTACATATTCTATCAACATGAGTTTTGCACTCCTGAAGAACTTGCAACATGATTGCAGATTATTCTAGAAAAACTTTGGTGGCTGCCAGATAGAAAATGAGAATTTAGAAATCAGGAAGAAGCCTTGCGGGACAGGTATATGATAAACAGGTACTGCTGCTGAACTAAAACCATAAGTCTGATCAATCTGATCTTGATCAAAAGAACCTACATCCGAAATGAAACTATTCACGACACTATTGGGTTCAGTCGAATGTTCAACATAAATTGGACGGGCAATGTAATCTGAAGCTCCATACAATTCAATGCTAAAAAAAACTGCCAGCAAAAAAACTATTTTGAATAGCACTTCCTTTTGTCTTTTCATGACTGCAAAAGTCGTGTTAATTTTGGTAATCATATAAAATTGCATGTTAATTATTGTTAATAAAATATTATGTTCCCCTTTGCCCTGCAGGCTGTATTAACGCTTAAGGCTGTTTTTGCGGGCTTCGCCCTGTTAAGTCTTTACGCCCTTCGGGCTGTCTTTACGGGCTTCGCCCTGTCTTAACGCTTCGCTGTCTGTTCCGCCTGGGCGGAACGTCTTGAAGTCTGAAGCTCCCTTGAATTCCCAGACACCAGGACAAGCGAACGAAGTGAGCAAGACAGTCCGAAGCGCCAGACCACCTTTCGGCAGTAGCCATTTCGCAAAATTCCACCAGACAAATGAATTATTCATTTCCGGATTAATCGTAAATTAGTACTGATAAAAGTCCTCAAAGATTTTTTAAAAAGAATAGATATGAAAAACACTTTACTTTTTAGCTCATTATTAGTGGTTATCGGATTTTTCACATTCTCTTGCGATACTGGAAAACGAACCACCACACAATCTGTTGAAAAACCAACTATCTCACTAATGGTTTGGGATGAAAAGGCAAAAGAAGGAAACAATCCGGCAGAATTCATTTTCTATCAGGTCGGTACTCTTACGCCTGATTTAACAGTAAAATTTACAACTGGCGGAACAGCCAGGAATGGTTATGATTATAGAATTCGTGAAAATATCCTGATAAGAAATCATCAGACGTCCTTAATAATTAAACCTGTCGACGATTTATTACTTAAAGGTAATAAGACAGTGACAATTACTTTGATCCCTGATCCGGCATACACAATTGACCCGGAAAATGAATCCAAAACGATTGTTATTCAGGATGGCGAGATGCCTGAAGTTCAATTTCTGCTACCTTGTTCCAGTGGACCAGAGTCTTCCCGGGGCAGAGTCGAAGTGACCTTATCTAAAGCTGCCTCCAGCGATGTCAGGATTGACTACACTGTTTCAGGTATTTTAGCTCAATACGGAGCAGACTTTAATCTTACCTCAGGTACAATGGTTATTCCAGCCGGAAGTACAGGAAAGACTTTACCGCTCGGTATAATTAATGATAACATAGCAGAAGATGATGAGACAATAGTTATTGAAATTGTAAATGCTGCCAATGCAAATATCGGGCTCAATGAAAAACATTATTACTCAATAACAAATGATGATGGGGATGTGGCAAGAAGTTCCATTTATGACAAGATTTATGGAATAATACTTGGTTCAAGAGGTGGATCATCTTTGGGTGCAGTTGTTGAAGGTGTTGGTCAAATGGAAGAAATCGAAAGATTATATGGTGTATTTAATGAGTTTCTTCCTTGCAATCATTATGATGTTTTCTGGTCTCATCCTGCCGGGGGTACTGAAGATGGTATCGAACGTCAGAAATGTATAAGTACTGCAATAATTGAAAAGCAAGACAGAATTACAGCAGAGGACCTGATGAAAGTATGGGTAAGAGATTATGAAATGGAAGATATGTACTACATGACTCAACCATACGATAAAACATTAATGGCATATGCAAAATGGGGAATATCAGCTGAAGAATTGCCAAAAACCAAATATGGCATGCCAGGTGATTTGGGCGGTCATATTCATCTGACAGCACGTGTTTTCCATCCGATCCCCATTATTAATGCAGGAGATCCTGAAAGTGCAATTGAAGATACAAAAGAAATCGGAAGACTTTATTATGAAAATAAGAATGATGATGCTTTTGCCTGGGGCGGAGTTTATAATGCTGCTTTAACTTTAGCTATGTTACCTGGTGCAACAGTAAACTCAGTAATTGAGGGTGCTTTAAAATACGCCACGCCTGAAATGAGGACTGAAATAGAATACGGACTGGCTATTGCCGACAAATACACCGATCCAATGGACAGAAAATTCAGAGAGGAATTGAATGCAATGTATGCTGAACCAACAAGTCCATATTATGCAAATAAAAGGATGACAAAATATATCGGTTCTTCTGTTTACGAGAATGTAACTTGTTCATTTGCTATTTTCAAACTTACAAAAGGTAATGTAGAACAGGCAGTGATGGTTGCAAACAACCGTGGTCGTGACACTGATTGTACTGCAGCCAGTGCAGGAGGTATGGCAGGTGCATTGACAGGCACTACAACGATCCCAAAAAAATGGGCAGATCAACTTGAGACAGGTATGAAGAACACTCCATATACAAATTCCCACATGACCAATAAAGCTACTGCACAGGGTTTATATCGTGCGTTTCAAAGTAAGCTTAAAATAATGTCAGAGGAATTGAAAGCTGCCGAAAAACAGTATGGAAAAGAACTTCCGGTTGAGTTAGCTAAAAAGAAAAAGTATTTAGACCTCATGCATGAAATTCAGGTTATATGATGCCCTTGCTGCAGATTCACCAAAAGAATAGTCATTAAACCGGAATTTTGTTTAGTGGATTAACGTATTGTAAAGTTTTTCAATTTAGATCAGGTAGTAAAATACCAATATTTATAAAAACAGGGTAAAAAAATTCAGTTCAAAACAAATTTGTTAAAGAAATAAATAAAAGAATTTATGAGAAAAAGGGAATTTATTAGAAAGGCTGGCCTGTTATCAGCTTCAATGCTGGTCGTACCTTCTTTGGGATTTGGGAGAAAGTCATCAAATGTCAATCCTATGGTCACTAAAGAAAGCAAATTAAGCGTTCAGATGAAACTTGTTATCGGAAGCGATCATGCTGGCTTCTCATTGAAAGGCCTACTGATCAAGCTATTACAATCATGGGATTACAGTGTAAAAGACGTGGGATCATTTACTCCTGATCCTGTTGACTTCCCTGACATTGCACTGCTTTTGGCGGACGAGATTAAAACCGGTCGGGCTGAACGAGGTATTATGGTCTGTGGCACTGGCGTCGGAGCCGCTATCGCCTGCAATAAAATTCATGGAATCAGAGCAGCTTTATGTCACGATACTTACTCAGCTCATCAGTGTGTAGAACACGACAATGTCAACGTACTCTGCATAGGGGCCCAAATCATTGGACCAAGTGTCGCTGAGGAGATTCTGACCAATTTTCTGAACGCTAAGTTTAGTACTGAAGAGCAGTTTCGCAGACGTGTCCGGAAATTAGACCTGTTTGATATGGTACCACCTGAGAAATTGAAATAAAGTTCCCCGTAATCGGGATGCAATTTGCTTCCTGCATCAAAAAAATTCTATTCATATTCAATCCCTTCGGGATTAAAAACCTGCCGTAGTTTGTCACGGCAGGTTTCTTTTTAACACCACCAGCCTGTGCAGGTTCCTTCCTGAACAGCTGATCGCGTGAGTTTGTTATAAGAGGGCGGGGGGCAGAACATGCAGATAATTGATTTTCAAATAACATATGATATATATTATAAATGCCGGTAGTCATATTATATTTTTTATACTTTTGCGACTAAATAAAATTAAGCTTGCACCAATATCAGAATATTGAAAAATCGCTTTATCACTTTAGTTTCTTGCGGGATATTAAGGTGCATGGCATTTATTACAATTCTTTTGCCCGATATTTAAGCCTTTATCCTTTTATTAGAAAACTACATTTTCATGATTTTTATACTGTTCTTTTGTTTACAAAAGGCAAAAGCATTATCAGAATAAATGATGATGCCTATTCTGTTCAGCCGCAAACTATCTGTCTGATAGCCCCAAACCAGATGCATTCATTTGTGGGTCTTGAGGATGTGGAAGGAATTATTTTCTTCTTTTGTCAGGATTTCTACGTTGAAGAATTCAGTTTTATACGTTTGCTAAATGTATTTTCATGTACATCACAGATAGACGGGAATGTTTGCTATCCCTGTATTAATTTATCCGACAAGGAGTTTAGCCCCGTAATTGACATAATAAAATCGGTCGGTCAAGAATACGAATCCTACACACCCGCCAATAATTCCGCTATTATAATACGGTCCCTTTTGAATATCATGCTGCTAAAGCTTTCTGAGTTGTATGAAGCTAAATCAGGAATATCAAATAATGGCGACACTATCTTCATTCATGCGTTATCCCACCTCGTAGATTCTCACTTTATTAAGGAACAGCACATAGGGTTTTATACCTCGGCATTTAATGTCTCCGAAAAGCAATTAAATGATATATGCAACAGACGTTTTAACTGCGGATTAAAAAAAATATTACAGGACAGACTTATGCAGGAAGCCAGAAAAATGCTCTTGTCTTCCGAACTATCAGTTGCAGAGATTGGCTATAAGTTGAATTTTGAGGATAATTCTTATTTCAACAAGGTTTTCAAAAATAAGACAGGCCTTACTCCTAAAAGGTTCCGCGAAATGCATAGATATTTAGTACCATAAAAACTCTGAATTTTACCATTTTCAATAATCCTGCGATTTTATTTTTGCATAATAAAAATCCACAAAGATTATGAAGAAAATAGTTTATTTGTCAGTAGCCGTAATTGTGTTATTTATTTCCTGCAAAAAAGAAACCACCAATCCGCCAATTCAATCCCAGACATTTGAAATTAATTCCACCGCTTCTACTAAGTGGAAGTACTTTAGTTTTGAGAAAAACGACACTATTACCGTTACAGATCCTGTCAGTTCAGCCGGGTGGGATCTGGCCTTTCAACGTTACCGGATCAGGACCAACGGCGGGAAATCGGGTAGCGGCATGGGCAGTGCAGCTAACTCCTATCAGAAAGGGCAAAGCGGATTTGATGCTTTAAACCTTGTTTCAGATACAGCAACCTTTGCCGCGGATGATTCTGTTAAAATTGCCGTACAGCAGGGCTACGCAACTTATATAGTTAGTCCGGTATTATATACCTGGTTCACAATTGAGCTTGCTCCTCAGGGAACACAGATTGTACCATCAGATTACATTTACATAGTTAAAACCGGTGCAGGTAAATATGCAAAGGTGTGGTTCAAAAGCTATTACAGTGCTGCCAATGCATCCGGCTATGTTACTATTCAGTACAAATATCAGCCTGACGGATCAAAAAAGCTGGAATAAATGATAAAAATACAACGGGGTGGCTTTGCCTTCGGACTTCAGCCGACATTGTCGGCTACGTCCGACGAAGTTGGCGAGCCCTTCAGGGTTCATCAGACCATTAAAAATTATATTATATTCTGATGAAACAATATTTGTTTATATATTTTTTATTACTTCCTTCTGTCATTTGTTCTCAGGAAGTAAGCATATCCGGGCGTGTTACAGTAACAGACAGCAGTTCGGTTCCAGGTGCAACGATTGTAATAAAAGGTACCACGCTCGGAACAGTGACGGATAAAAAGGGATTTTATTATATAAATAAATTAAAACCAGGAACATATACATTACGTGTATCGCTCCTCGGATACGAGACGCTGGAAAGATCAATTGCAATTCTGAAAGGAGATAATTATGCAGATTTTATCCTCAGGGAATCGAACATTAATTTAAACGAGGTTGTAGTAACCGGAACAAGATCCGAAAAAACATTAAAAAATGTTCCCGTTATTACACAGGTTATCAGTGCCCGTCAGATGCTCGATTTGGGAATTACTACCGTTACCGGAGCGTTGCAAAATATGGTACCGGGTCTTGATGTGAGCCAGTTTGGAACGAGGACTTCAATTACTATGCAGGGGATGGATGCAAAGTATGTATTGTTTCTCATAGACGGAGAAAGGATCGCAGGGGAAATCAATGGTGATATCGATTATTCAATGCTCAACCTGGAGAACATTGAGCGAATTGAAGTAATCAAGGGGGCTTCTTCTTCTCTTTACGGCTCAAATGCAATAGGAGGTGTTATTAATATCATCACTAAAAAAATCACCGAACCTTTTGATGCAAAATTTTATTCAAGATATTCAAAGTACAATGAATTGTACTCCGGAACCGGTATAGGTGTAAAGAAAGGAATTTTCGGATCCCGGACAAGTTTTAATTACAATCGTACCGATGGCTACGACATCACGCCGGAGAGTCCGCACGACTGGACCCAGAATCCTTATTCTTCATTCAGTATTAATCAGAAATTCGAAATAACACCCACCTCCAGTTTTTCTCTTGTTCCTTACTTCGGATATTATCAGTTCGAGCGGGGAAATGTGAGCGCCCGTCCGGCTCATGATCTTTATCAAGACCTGAATGCCGGATTGAAAGGGCAGTATTATCTTGGAAAACATTCCATCGATTTTTCATATTATCGCGATCGTTATAATACATTCAATGTCCTTGAACTTCTGAATGACAAAAAAGACAGAGTATCCTATGATATCATTCAAACAGTAAGAACACAAGGGAATTTTCATCTTTCGGATAGAAACAATCTGATTACAGGGCTGGAATACAATTATGAAAATCTTTTTTCTGTAAGATTGGATGGAGGGATGCAAGGTGAAGGTGAGGCGGTGTTTTATGTCCAGGAAGATCTTCGTCTGGGAGAACGATGGAACCTTGTAACCGGAATAAGGACAAGCCTCCACAGCAGTTATGGATTAAATGCAGCGCCAAAAATCTCTGTAATGTTCAAACAGGGGTTTTTAAATTTCAGGGCATCGGCCGGGACCGGTTTTCGTTCTCCGGCATTAAAAGAATTATACATGAATTTTGATCATTTCGGCGAATGGTATATAATAGGTAATACACAGTTAAAGCCGGAATCATCTAAATATATCTCAGGGTCTGTGGAATTTTCAAAACCATGGAACAATTCATCGGTTACTATTTACCGGAATGTACTGTCTAATATGATTACTGATCGCTGGTTGCCCGATTCGGTGCACCTGACCCGTCAATATCAGAACATTGCGAGTGCTTCTGTATATGGTATTGATTTTATATTGAAACAAAAGATCTGCAATGGATTATGGCTCAGCACGGGTTATAGTTATGTTCATTCTCACGATAATCAGACAGGTCTTCAATTATATGGCACTACAAGGCATTCAGGAAATATTGCAGCCGATTATAATTTCAGGAAAAAGAATTATTCTTTCACAGCGCAGATCTATTGCAAACTGATGGGTGAAAAGTTTTATGAGATTACAACCGAAGGCACTTATCGCGACAGACCTTACAGTACGTGGAGAATCACTATTTCGCAGGAATACAGATGGCTGCGGATTTCAACAGGTGTGGATAATATATTCAACTTAATAATCCCCCAAAATATAAATTTCATTTCTCCGGGCAGACGTTTTTTTATTGGCTTAAATCTCGATTTCGGCAAAATCAGATAAGATGCATACGGGGTTTGGCCTGCCTGTCGGTAGGCAGGGGCAACGCCCCATTAAAACATCCACGAAGATCACATTGCGAAGCCTGAAAACAGGAATTAAAGTATTGCAAGAAACAGATAATACATTGCAGCTCCAATTAATGCCGATATGGGTATTGTAAGTATCCATGCCCAGAAAATTTTTGTCGTGACCCCCCATTTCACTGCTGAAATACCTTTTCTTGCTCCTGCACCTATGATGGAGCCTGTTATTGTGTGAGTTGTACTGACCGGTATGCCGAAATGGGTTGCACCAAACAGTGTAAGTGCCCCGGCTGTCTCTGCACAAAATCCTTCGAATGGCTTTAACTTGGTGATTTTTTGTCCCATGGTCTTGACAATCCTCCAGCCTCCGAATAATGTACCAAGAGCAATTGCCGCATGACAGGACAATACGATCCACAGATCAATAGGTGCGTCTTTTGCGACCTGATTGGTAGCAATAAGTGCCACCCAGATAATACCCATTGATTTCTGCGCATCATTTCCCCCATGACCTAAACTGAATGCTGATGCCGATAATAACTGTAATCTGCGGAAATGCCTGTCAACCCGTGAAGGAGTTTGATTCTTTACAAGAAAGATCACAATGACTGAGATAATGAATGAAATCAGCATACCCATTACCGGTGCAATTACAATGAATAAAACAATTTTCAAAACCCCTGATAAGATAACTGATCCAAATCCACTCCCGGCAACAGCAGCGCCAACCAGACCACCTACCAGAGTGTGTGATGAACTTGATGGAAGTCCAAGCCACCATGTAATGAGATTCCAGATTATTGCAGCAGTTACTGCTGAAGAAATAAGAGTCAGGCTGATGATATCAGGATCTATAACACCCTTCCCAATCGTCGTTGCAACTTTCAGAGGGAAAATCAGAAATGCAAGGAAATTAAAAACTGCTGCAAGAGAAACAGCCGATAAAGGAGATAGTACTTTTGTTGATACGACAGTAGCTATGGAATTAGCTGAATCGTGAAATCCATTAATGAAATCAAATATAAGAACCAGACCTATTACAATATATAGAAATGTCATCCGATAAATATTAAGAATTTAGTCTGTGGCCCTGCAGAAAACCAACAATTAGTGTTCATTATTTTATATGCACAAATTATATCAGAGTCTGATTTAATGAGTACGAAATTATTAACTCTTCCATTAAATTTTAATTTTTTATTGTTAAGCTTTTGTTACATTTTTGTTTATAACCCGATAATCGTCTATAAATAATATATCAAAAAAAAGATTTTAAAATAATCATTATCATGAAGGTCATTCATGAAATAATAGCCACTACCTGGCCATCAGGTGTTCGAATTGTTCTTTTAATTATCCATCCATCAAAAATCTATAATAATCGGATGGATGGAACAGTGATACTGTATGTTGAGATGCTGAAAGGGATGGGGAAATAATTTATATTTACATAAAAAATTAAAATATGGAAAAGAATCAACGTCGTGAATTCCTGAAAAAAAGCCTTGCCGGCATCTCTGCCGCGACGCTTTTACCTGGTGTTGTCAGTGCATCATTAGCTGGTACAATTTCAAAACTGAACAGTCAGCAGGATCTGGCGTTCAGGACGCTGGGCAAGACAGGACTTAAACTTCCTGTAATAAGTATGGGTACCAGCAACATCAATAATCCGGGTCTTATCCTTGCAGCTATGGAATCGGGCATAAAACTATTCACCACTTCAAGTTATTACGGAGAGGGGAATAATGAAATAATGCTGAGTGGTGTGATTAAAAGCCGCCCGCGTGATGCATTTCTAATTACAACAAGCTCCCGACCGGAAGGGATGGATCTTCAGAAAGGTATTTTTACTGATCCCAATGCTGTAACCAAATACATTGCGGATATCGAGGGAGGACTAAAAAGACTGGGGGTGGATTATGTTGATGTGTTGTTTCTTCCATTTACTGCAAAACGTGAGTCTGTATTTTTCGAACCTTTTCTCCGGATGATGGAAAATTTTAAAAAACAGGGAAAGACCAGATTTATAGGCACTACCACACACAGTTTTTGTGACGAAGCAGTTCGTGCTGCTGCCGATACAAAGATTTATGACATGGTTTTGACATCCTATAATTTCCAGACTGAGAAAATGCAGGAAATGAATGATGCCATCATATATGCTGCAAATGCAGGACTGGGAATCATTGGAATGAAATCACAAGCCGGGGGATTCTGGGACAAGGAAAGAAAACAGCCCATTAATTCACAGGCAACCATTAAATGGGTGCTGCAAAATGAGAATATTACTACTGTTCTTTCGGGAATGAGTACATCAGAACAATTGCAGCAGAATATTGCCTTAATGACAAATTTAAAACTTACCGAACAGGAAAAGAATGACCTGCGACTGGCATCTACTGATCGTATTCCCGGGCTTTATTGCCAGCAATGCACCATGTGTATTCCGCAATGCCCCAATAACTACGATATTCCCACAGTGATGCGTAGTTTTATGTATGCCTACGGATACAAAGATCTCAGATATGCCAGAGAAACTCTCGGATATGCAAAGCTTCCGGCAAATCCTTGTGAGTGTTGTGACAAATGTAATGTCAATTGTCCCATGGGATTTGATGTTCGTGCAAAAGTTCAGGATATTGGCAGACTTAATAATGTGCCAGGCGAATTTCTGCTTGTATAGCTGAGCCGATATTAAGACAACGAATGTAGGGATCAAGATCGCCAATAATACATAATACATTTTTAGGTATGCGGTTTGAGGTATGCGGTGTGCGGTGTTTAGCATTCAGGGTTTTTATTGCAACAACTCTATCTCCTCATCATCTTTCACTTCAATAAGCTTTCCTCCATCACATTTCAGAGTTCTTGCCGAGAATTTTTTCAGCAGAGTATAATTATGCGTGGCCACTACCACTGCTCTTCCTGTCTTGCTGATATCTGTCAGCAGTCTTAAAATACCTTCTGAAGTCTCAGGATCAAGATTCCCTGTTGGTTCATCGGCAAGGATTATTTCAGGGTCATTGAGCAGAGCACGTCCTATAACTACACGCTGCTGTTCACCTCCCGAAAGCTGATGAGGCATCTTGTATCCTTTCAGGCTGAGTCCGACTTTTTCAAGTACTTCACCGATCCTTGCATCAATATCATTCTTAGCCTTCCACCCGGTTGCTTTAAGAACAAATTCAAGATTATCATTTACCGACCTGTCAATAAGTAGCTGAAAATCCTGAAATACTATTCCGATCTTTCTTCTCAGGTATGGGATCTCTCTGTTCTTTATGTCTGAAAGATTGAATCCTGCAACTAATCCTATCCCTTCCTTTAGGGGCAGCTGACCGTTAAGAGTTTTAATAAGACTTGATTTCCCGCTTCCGACCCTACCAACCAGGTAAACAAATTCTCCCTTATTTACACTTAAGTTAACATCAGTAAGCACCAGATGATCCTGTTGCCATATATTGCAGTTTGTCAGCTCAATACTTTTGTCCAGGGGTAGGTTTTCCTGCATTTCTCCACTATTTGATGCGCAAAATAATGAAAGAATTGATAATTAACATTTATATGTTAATAAAATCAGTAATAAAGGCCGGAAGTCCGCGTTTAATAGTTGTAATTTTACCCTTAGCTGGAAAAAAATGATAGTTGTTATATATGGCTTATTATTAATGTGTTATGAGCTTAATAAAATTTTTAGTGTCAGACAGAGGTTAATAATATCAGGCCAAAAAATATAAGTTATGAACAGAATAAAACCCGTCTTGATATTAAATTTCCTTTTCGCCTTTGTTTTTCAGATCACAGCGCAGGTATCCTTTTCAGGGCGTGAACCTGGTTCAGAGTTTAACAGGGGAATGGATTTATTTAACAAGGAGAAATATACTGCTGCAATCCGGTTATTTGATTCTTTTATCAAAAGTGGCAGTGAAACCAACAAAATCATGCTTGCTGAAGCGGAATATTATGCTGCAATTTCTGCTTTGAAGCTATTCAACCCTGATTCAGAATACAGGATGATAATGTACATTGCTACTCATCCTGAAAGTCCAAGAATAAACGAAGCCCGGCTGGCTTTGGGAGATTATTTCTACCAGAACAAAAACTATAGAAAAGCAGCTGAATATTATGAGACAGTAAACAGACCGGAACTGGGGAATGAAAAACTTGCAGAATATTTTTTCAGATATGGATATTCTCTGTATATAAAGGGAGATAAGCCAAGGGCACTACTTATGTTTTCGGAGATTAAAGATATTGATACAGAATATACTCCGCCGGCTGTTTATTATTTTTCCCAGATTGCTTATGAGCAAAAGATGTATCAGACTGCATTTGATGGATTTATGAGGCTGAAAGATGATGAGACTTTCGGAGCAATCGTGCCATTTTATATTGTCCAGATATTATATCTTCAGAAAGATTATAACGGAATCCTCAGCATGGCTCCCAGCCTGCTTAAATCGGCGCCAAGGGACAGAGCTGTTGAGCTTTACAGGTTCATCGGTGACGCCTATTATAATAATGGGAATTACCAGGATGCATTATCTTATCTCGAACAATACTCCAGAGGAGCAAAAGCCAGTGCCAGGGAGGATAAATACCAGCTCGGCTACTGTTATTATAAAACAGGTGATATTGACAAAGCAATTAAGATATTCCTGGAGATAGGAGTAAAGTCGGACATTTTAAGCCAGAATATCTGGTATCTCCTGGGTGACTGTTACCTCCAGAAAGGTGACAAAAAGCGCTCCCAGTTTGCTTTCGGAGAAGCTTCAAAAATGGATTATGATAAAAAACTTAAGGAGGAGTCACTCTTCAATTATGCGAAACTCACCTACGAGACGTCATATTCTCCGTTTGGAGAGGTGATTGCCGCATTTCAGGAATATATCGACCTTTATCCCGGTTCAGATAAAATTGAAGAAGCATATAATTATTTGGTAGCCACCTTTATGGAGATCAAAAATTATAAAGCTGCCCTTGTTGCTCTTGACAAGATCAGAAATAAAGACAGCAGACTTGAAGAAGCATACCAGAGGGTTGCATTCTTCAGGGGGCTGGAGTTATTTAAGAATATGGAGATCGCATCATCAATCGATCTGTTTGATAAATCGCTTAAATATGAAAAGTATAACAGGGAAATAAGGTCCAGGGCAATCTACTGGAGGGGTGAAGCCAGATACAGGCTTGGTCAGTACGATATTGCACGAGCTGATTATGAACAGTTTATGGGTATTCCAGGATCCTCCGCTCTGAACGAATACAACCTTGTAAAATATAACCTGGGATATTCTTTATTTAATCTGAAGGATTATACCAATGCACTGAACTATTTCAGATCTTTTGAAACAGGAGTAACTAATGTAAAACCTGAAATACTTGCTGATACAAAAGTCCGAATTGCCGACTGCTATTACATAACAACACAATATCCTCTGGCAATAAGTTATTATGATAAAGTAATTGAATACGGGAAAGTTGATGCCGATTATGCCATGTTCCAGAAGGGTTTTTGTCTTGGACTTATGAATGATCAGAAAGGCAAAGCAGATATTTTATCATCACTTATCACAAAATATCCCTCATCTTCATTTGTTCCGAATGCTATTTTTGAACGAGGCAGAGCTTACCTGAAAATGGAAGATTACGGACGGGGAGAAGCAGATTTTAATAACGTTATCTCTAACTATCAGTCAAGCCCTTTTGTTCCGAGAGCTATTGTACAACTTGGTTTACTTTATTATAACCAGGGTAAAAATCAGGAATCAATTGGCCAGTTTAAGAAAGTAATAGAGATGTACAAATCGACACCGGAAGCACGATATGCACTGACAGGGTTAAAAAATACCTATGTTGACATGAATGATGTTGAAGGTTATTTTGCTTATGTCAAAACACTCGGTTATGGTGATATTAATTTAGCTGAAAAAGATTCATTGCTTTATGCTTCAGGAGAGAATCTTTATATCACCGGCGAATGTGACAAGGCCACAGAGGTTTTCAGAAGCTACCTAAGTGAATTCCAGAATGGCAGCTTCAGACTTAATGCCCAGTTCTACCTGGCTGAATGTCTTAATTCTTCCGGTAACAGCGATGCAGCCCTTGGCTTATACCAGGAGGTTATCAGGATACCAAACAATCAGTTCATGGAACAATCGCTGATTGCAGCTTCTCCGATACTTTTTGATAAAGAAAATTATTCAGCATCATTTGACTATTACGAAAGACTTGAAAAAGCTACTTCGACTTCAGAAAATAAGCTTATCGCACTGAGAGGACAACTAAGATCTGCCTATCAATCAGGGGATGCACAGAAAACCATCAAAGCGGCAGACAAAATCAATACCTCGGTTAACATGCCTGAAGAACTTGTAAGAGAAGCAACATTTATGAGCGGTAAGGCACATTATAGTCTCAATGAATTTGAGGAGGCACTCAGGGATTTCAGAAAAGTAGCAACTGAAGTAAGCAGTGTTGAAGGCGCTGAATCAAAATACCGGGTTGCTGAGCTTCTTTATAAGAAAGATCTGACGGACGAATCTGAAAAGATTATTACTCAGTTTATCGACCAGAATACACCTCACCAGTACTGGATGGCGAGAATGTTTCTTCTTCTTGCGGATATCAGTATTAAAAAAGGTGACACTTTACAGGCAAGGGCAACTCTCCAGAGCCTCAAAGAGTACTACACAACAAATAATGATGGTATCCTCGATGAGGTGAAGGCTAAACTGGCCTCTCTCGATTCTGAAAAGTGAGCTGTAATTAATACCCGGGGGTAAATAAAATTGTTTGAAAGAATTAAAAAATTAGAACTCAAATTGATATGATTAAGAAAAGTTTCATAATAACAACCCTGATATTTATCTTTTTATTACCGGTCAATGCACAGGTCAGGAAAGAAGAATCAGGTCTCAAGAGGGAGGTTACTCTTTATAACCCATATAAACCATCTCTTCCTGATGTTAAAAAACAAAGCTATCTGCCTGAAATTATAGACACTACGAAAGTAAAACCTTCATTCAGTTATGAAATAAAACCCAGACCGTTTTCACCTGCATATACTATCAGCCCCATTAGATCTGCTGCATTACTACCCGATCCACTTATAAAGCTGTATAATAGCTATGTTAAAATCGGGCTGGGGAATAATACTACACCACTTGCGGAGTTGAGTATTACCAACGGGCGGTCGAAAAAGGGTGCCATTGGTTTTTATGGAAGGCATTATTCATCAAATGGCAGAGTTCCGCTTCAGAACAAACAGAGGGTTTTCGCAGGTTTTATGGATAACGATGCATCACTTTTCGGAAAGAGATTTTTCAGAAAAAACCTCATTGATTTTTCTGTGGATTATGTTCAGAAAACACGATATGCCTATGGTTACAACACTGACATTATGTTTTATGAACCGATAAAAAAAGATATCAGGCTTGGTTACTATGATGTAGGTGCAGGTGCTTCATTTACGTCACTTAATCTTGATTCAACCGACATTTCTTATGATTTTAATGTTTCTTACGACTTCTTTCACAATTCTAAATACCGTTTTCTGAATCATACCACCTTCACAGGAACAATGGCAAAACAATATGAAGGCTTTTATGTGGGCTCAGGTATAGGATATGATCTTTACAGACTTTCGGATTCCCTTCAGGTTAAACCAAAGTACCTGTTTTCAATCACTCCTTTTGTCAGGAAGAGTACAGAACAGTGGAGTTTTAATCTTGGGTTGCAGGTATTACTCGAAAGGAATCTGACAACCTCTGCAAAGTTACATTTATACCCTGATGTGAATTTTGGATTCAATATCGTTCCGGAGTATATCAGGTTTTTTGCCGGACTGAGTGGTAGGCTGGAGGTTAACGAACCTTTAAGAATAATTAATGAAAATCCTTTTTTAGTGCCTGATGGAAGTATTTTTAAGCTTCCTAATACTAATCATTACCTGATTGCATCTGCCGGATTAAAAGGAAATAGTGGGATAGGCGGTAACTATCTGGCTTCAGTTTCCTATTCAGTGATCAATGACATGCTTTTGTATTCCAATATTGTATTTCCCGATACAGTGTCAAGGATAGAAAGGGGGAATCATTTTATTCCTCTTGCCGACGATGCTGAGGTGTTTAATATCCATGGTGAGATAAGCGGAGTTATCACCGATAAGCTATCATTTAACGCGACAGCAAATTATTATAAATATACCCTCTCTGCGAATAAATATGCATGGAATAAACCTGACTGGGACAGTAAAATAGGTTTGAAATATAACCTTCGGGATAAAATAATTGCCGGAGCTGAAATTACAGTACTTGGCCCGAGGAAGCTGATGATCAGTGAAAGTCCCACAGGATGGTCAACTTTAACACCTACAATAATTCCAAAGCCTGCTCATTTCAATCTTAACCTCAGTGCTGAATACCGTTATACAAAAATACTTTCGTTCTGGGTAAAAGTCAATAACCTCTCCTATAACCGGTATTATGAGTGGGCATATTACCCGTCGCAGATGTTCCTCTTTATGATTGGGTTCAGTTATAGCCTGTAAAAAAAGGTTTGAGGTATGAGGAGTTTTAAAGCGTTTCCTTCTTATGAGAGTACTTAAATTTGCAGAATGTTTCTTGAATTTTGAGACTTTTAAGACTTTCAGACAACAAGACAATAAGACAATTTTTCAGTGTTAATTTCTTTGATGAATTGTGCATTACTTTTAATATATTTTAATTAAAAAATGATAAAGATTCAGTATCTTTGTGCTGATAATTAATATTCATAAAATCAGTTGTTTATATTAGGAAAAGAGAAGTTGGATCTGATGGTTGACAGGTATAAAAAATATCTTTCGATTTTATTTCCGGAAAAACAGTTTTTCAAGTTATTTAAAAGGAGAGTAGAATCAAATTCTCCGTCTGACCATTTTGATGCATTTCGGGGATCCGGTTATAAGAATTGATAACATAAATAAATTATTGAGTAATGAGTGAGAACGAAAAAAAATTGCAGGACAGCATTGATTACTCTGCTGAGAGTATCCAGGTGCTGGAAGGTCTTGAGGCTGTGCGGAAAAGGCCTGCAATGTATATTGGTGACATTGGTATAAAAGGACTGCATCATCTTGTATATGAGGTTATTGACAATTCTATTGATGAGGCGCTGGTTGGATATTGCACCAGAATTGATGTAATTATTCATGAGGATGGTTCTGTGACGGTATCTGACGACGGCCGTGGTATTCCGACAGGGATGCATGAGAAAGAGCAGAAATCAGCACTGGAAGTGGTTATGACTTTGTTGCATGCTGGAGGGAAATTTGATAAGGACTCTTACAAGGTATCCGGGGGACTCCATGGTGTTGGTGTTTCATGCGTAAACGCGCTCTCACAACACCTTACAGCTGTTGTCATGAGGGAAGGCAAGATATTCAAACAGGAATATGAACAGGGTAAACCTGTTACCAGCGTAGATGTTATTGGAAAAACTGACAAGTCAGGAACCACAATTAAATTCAAACCTGACGGAACAATTTTCCAGACTACCGAATTCAACTTTGAGATACTGTCAGCAAGGCTCAGGGAACTGGCATTCCTTAATAAAGGAATTCTTCTCACAATTAAAGACATGAGAGAACTTGTTGAAAATGGTAATGGAGGAAAAGCCCGTTATGAGGAGTTTCAATCAAGCCTGGGACTAAAGGAATTTATTGAATATCTTGATGTTAACAGGGAAAGGCTTATTGAAGCCCCGATTTATATCGCATACGATAAAACCGAGATCCCGGTTGAAATTGCTCTTCAGTATAATAACTCATTCTCTGAGAATGTCCACTCCTATGTAAATAATATTAATACAATTGAAGGAGGAACCCATCTTGCAGGTTTCAGAAGAGGATTAACCCGTACACTGAAAAAATATGCCGAAGACTCCGGCGCTACCGGAAAGCTTAAGTTTGATATCAACGGAGATGATTTCCGTGAAGGACTGACAGCTGTTATATCAATAAAAGTTGCTGAGCCCCAGTTTGAAGGACAAACAAAAACCAAGCTTGGTAATTCAGAAGTTATGGGTGCAGTGGATCAGGCAGTCAGTACAATGCTGACAAACTATCTGGAGGAGAATCCGAAAGATGCAAGAATCATTGTGCAAAAGGTAATCCTTGCTGCTACTGCCAGGCATGCCGCGCGTAAAGCCAGGGAACTGGTACAGAGAAAAAATGTACTTTCGGGATCAGGCTTGCCGGGTAAACTTGCCGACTGTGCTGACAGAGATCCTGTTAACTGCGAGATATATCTTGTGGAAGGTGATTCGGCAGGTGGAACAGCAAAACAGGGTCGTGACCGACGTTTTCAGGCAATTCTGCCTCTCAGAGGTAAAATCCTGAATGTTGAGAAGGCAATGCAGCACAGGATATATGAAAGTGAAGAGATCAAAAACATATTTACGGCACTTGGTGTCAATATAGGAACTGAAGAGGACAGTAAAGCCCTTAACCTTTCGGGATTACGATATCATAAGATAATAATCATGACCGATGCCGATGTAGACGGTTCTCATATCACTACGCTTATCATGACCTTCTTTTTCAGGTATATGCAGGATTTAATAAAGGGAGGCAATATCTTTATTGCAACACCTCCGCTTTATCTGGTTAAAAAAGGAAAAACTGAACGCTATTGCTGGACAGAGGAGGAACGCGGGGCCGCGATTGCTGAAATGGGACAGGGAAAGGAATCATCAGTAGGTGTGCAGAGATACAAAGGTCTTGGTGAAATGAACGCTGAACAGTTATGGTCGACAACAATGAATCCCGAAACCCGAACATTACGGCAGGTGACCATCGAAAGTGCTGCTGAGGCCGATCATATATTCTCTATGCTTATGGGCGATGAGGTTCCTCCACGCAGGGAGTTTATAGAAGCACATGCAAAATATGCAAAGATTGATGTATGATTACTGAGACTTATTGATTATCTGCAAGTTAAAAGTCCTGCCTTGCGGGATTGGGGGTAAAGCCTGTAAATATAAATTAATGTTTTGAAGAAAATCTCAGATCATTATTTATACAATATTATTTCTCGTATAATTTCCTCAATTCCTGAGATAATTTTTTGTGATGGGCCGACAAAGTTATTAACTATGATACTGAATATCATTTCTTTTCCAGATGATGTAGTAAAATAGCCTGCATAACTACTTACCCGTGTCATTGATCCGCTCTTTGCCTTCAGATTTGAGTCAAAAAGGGGATCTTTGAAATAGTTTTTAAGGGTACCTTCTTTTCCGGCATCAGGTAAAGAAGAATAAAATTCGTTAAAATGCTTTCCTCTCTTTTTCATGTAAAACAGGAGGTTTGTCAGCTCCCTTGCATTAATAGCATTTAGAGGGGACAGCCCGCTTCCATCTTCAATAAACATCCCGTTTGTATTGATACCTGCATTAGTGAGAAATTGATTTATTACCTCAATCCCTGATAGTGTCGATCCCTTGTTTTTAAAAGCAATACCCAACTCTTTGGTAAGGTGTTCGGCATAAAGATTCACACTCTCATGATTCAGAACCTCAATTATTTCTTCAAGCGGGGGAGAGATTACTTCAGCAACCTGTATAAATTCTTTGTTTATTGGTGTCATCTCCAGCCTTGTTGTTGACGGACTACCTGAAATGATTAACCCTGCCGAATCCAGTTTATTGTCAATAATTTCTGCAATCAGGAGAGGGGGGTCTGTTATGGCTGCTTTTAATATAAAATCCTCCATATTAATGGGAATTGAACCTGCCAGCCAGCCATTCGTACTGTAAGGTGCTGAAAAAACATACCCTTCGTCTGCAGTACCGGCTGCCACAAGCCAGTTCGAGAATTCATGTCTGCATTCATCCGGGATAATTTTCGTGAGAACCATGCTTGAACTGTCAGATGATGTCCTGAAATGTATTTTGTATGTATTGTCAAAAACGGATAGCCCATATGCACCCGCACCATAATAATTACCTGTATCTTCCCAAAGCCATTTGGCAGGGACCGGTTGATAATCGTAATAAGAGTCATCGGTTATAACTCTTCCGTCTATTCTTTTTATTCCAAGCTTTTTGATTTCCTTTATCCAGTTGTTCAGGAAATCTCCGTAATGATCTTTAAAATTCATTGATCCCAGTGCAGGATCACCTCCTCCTTTAATAACAATATCTCCTGTCAGTCTCCTGGTTCGTTTATTAAATGATCCGGTGTACCCAAGAAGAGTTCTGAAAGTATACGTCGGACCGAGCAATTCGATTGCGGCAGCCGAGGTAATGAGTTTCATGATTGAGGCTGGCATGAGACTTTTTCCGGAATTATACTCTATAACTGTTTCACCGTTTTCCGCATTTGCAATGCAAAGAGAGAGCGATGCGTGTACCATCGAAGAGTCAGAAAGTAAAGATTCGAGGGATTTCTCCTGAGCAAATGTGAAGTAAGGAAACAGGAATAATGATATGAAAAACAGGCTTTTGTACATAAATGTCAAGCTTTGTTTTGTTCGAGAGTCGATAACAGTCCGCATGCTGCCTGAATATCAACACCCCTGCTGGCTCTGATGGTTGTGAAGATACCTTTTGCATTAAGCGCCTCTTTGAAGTTGATAATAGCCGTCATGTCGGGGCTCTGGAAAGATGAACCCGGTATTGGATGAAAACGGATAATATTTATTCTGCACTTAATCCCTTTCAGAATTCTTACAAGTTCTCTTATATGACCAGGTGTGTCGTTCATCCCCTTAAACAGTATGTACTCAAATGATACTCTTCTTTGATTGTTAAAGTCAAAATTCCTGATAATATCAAGCACCTCTTTTACTGTATTGGTTCTTTGAACAGGCATGAGTCTTCTTCTTTCTTCATCAAAGGGTGAATGAAGACTGACAGCAAGATGACACCTGCTTTTTTCAAGAAACTCTTTGATGCCATTTATGAGACCAACAGTGCTAACAGTTATCCGGGTCGGACTCCATCCATAACCCCAGTCATTTGTAAGAATATCCAGGCTTTTAACTAATTCAGAAATATTGTCCAGGGGTTCTCCCATTCCCATGTAGACAATGTTGGTCAATTTTCTGAATTCAGGTAAACTCCTGAACTGGTTCAGTATCTCATTAGATGACAGGTTACCCTGGAATCCCTGTTTCCCTGTCATACAGAAGATACAGCCCATTTTACATCCGGCCTGTGTTGAGACACAAATTGTAGTACGTTCATTATCAGGGATATATGCAGTTTCTATGTATTTGTTATTCAGTACCTTATAGAGGTACTTTTTTGTTCCGTCGGAACTCTCCGCAAAACTGACAGGATCGGAGAGACCAATTTCATAATCTGTCAGAAGGAGCTCCCTCATTCTTTTTGACAGATTGCTCATCTCTTCTATAGACTTAATCTCTTTCTTATAGAGCCAGTCTGCAATCTGTTTTGCAGCAAAACCCGGCATGCCAAGTCGCTTTGTAACAACAATGAGTTCGTTTAATGTTTTTCCGTATAGTTTTTCTTTCAGCATAATATTTTAGGGGCTACAGGCTACAGTCTACAGGATTAGGATTATGGAAAGTTATTCTCCGCTTGCCTGGTACCTGTCACCTGTTGCCTTAATTGAATCCATACCCAGCCTTCTGTAACTCCTTCACCGATTTAAAGGGTTTTGGTGGAGAAAGATACTTATTAAGGTGGTTATAAATCTTCAACCTGATCTCCTTGGCTTCCAAGTAATCCATCCTGTCGAATGAATGACCTCCCGGCATATTTTCGAATATCTCATACGAGAAATTCTTTCTACCTTCAGCTTTCAACGATTTGATAAGATGCTCGACTTCAACGACATTTACATCCTCGTCATTTGTATTTGTATGTATCAGAAGGGGAGTATTCTGGTACTTGCTTGTTTGCCAGGCAGGTGATCTTTTCCGGTATTCCGCAACATTCTGATCTGCTGATTTGCCAATTGGGGCCTGTTCTGAAAACAGATCACGGTATTCCTGATCCTTATATCCCATTCGGGCTATAAGATCGCTTACGGGAACACCTGTGAAAGCAACTTTATAATTACCTGGATATTCAAATATGTTGAATAGTGCAATATATCCACCGTGACTCCATCCAATTATCCCTACTCTCTCCTTATCTACAATCGAGTAATTATCAATCATATACTGACGACTGGCATCAACATCCTGGATCTCCAGTCCACCATAATCAATTTTATTATACATAGCAGCACCGTAGCCTGTGGATCCCCTGTATTCTGCGGCGGTAACTATATATCCCTGTGATACCATCTCCCTGATAATGTGCGTATAATAGGTATCAAAGTTAGCATGGACACCACCGTGAGGAAAAACCAGCAGTGGATATTTTTTTGAAGGATCAGCATCTTTAGGGATGAAAATGTAATTCCAGAATTTAACAGGATTACCTGCATCCTGGCCTGTAGGGTTTTTCTCTATTGCAAGGGGAGGTCCGGTGATATATACCTTATCAATAAAAGCGATATCTCCAACCTTGTTGTACCAGTAAACATCATCAATCTTCTTTTCCAGTACATCAAGCCGGTGATTCAGATCTTCAAAATTGGAATCAACATTATTGATTGCATTCATCAGTTCGGTTGTACCCGGCTGACTATAAGAATTTAAAGAAAGGAAACCCAAAGAGACACCCAACAATAACAGATTAAGAATAACCTTTTTCATGATTTTGAAACTATTATTTTGATTATTTTTTGCCACTAAGTCACTTAGGTACAAAGCTTCACAATGATTTCTTTTATCCGCTTCAACCCATTTCTTAACCTACCCCAACCCCTGCAGTCTGGCTCCTTCCTTCGGTCGCCGAAGGCGATGCGCTAAATTTGCTCCCGATGAATCGGGACAGCCTCACCGGGCAAATTTTTAACGCCTGCCTGCCGGTAGGCAGACTCGGCCCCCTCCCATGAGGGGATTTTTTATGTTTTCCCCTTGTCACTTTACGCCATCGGACTGTTGCACCATTGTACCTTTGCACTTTTCATATTAAACCACAATCTTCCCTTCAAACACAAAAGTTGCCGGACCACAAAGCCATATATTTGTTATTTTTTCCCCTTCAACTTCAAATTCCACTTTAAGATCACCCCCTTTGGTTCTTACTTTTACCGATTTTGTGTCAAAATGTCCTGATAGGACTGAAGCAATGGCAGATGCTGTGACACCGGTACCACATGAAAGAGTTTCGTTTTCCACTCCCCGTTCAAACGTCCTGACAAATATACCGTTATCAGCTGGTTCAACGAAATTTACATTTGTCCCGGCCGGAGAAAAATCTTTTGACCATCTTATTTTTTTCCCCTCATTAAATACATCCAGATTACTTAAATCTTTTGTAAAAATGACATAATGCGGCGATCCGGTATTAATGAAGTAATTCCCATTGACTATGCGGGTTTCGTTTACATCATTCATGCGCAAACGAATTAATCCATCTTCAGAAAATGCTTCGTGTAGCCCGTCAATTGCCTTGAAGGAAAGCTTTTTACCCCCGATTCCCGATCTTATTGCAAAGTCGGATGCACATCTGCCACCATTTCCGCACATAGTGCCTTCAAATCCATCTGAATTGAAATACTTCATTTCAAAATCATAATCCGCAATTATGTTGATGAGAATAAGGCCATCAGCCCCGATACCAAACCTGCGGTCGCATAGTTTATTAATAAGATCTGAGTTTTCAGGATTAAAAATGGCATTACGATTGTCTATAACTATGAAATCGTTACCGGCGCCCTGATATTTGTTAAATGTTATTGTCATCTGTGTTAAAGTGTTGTTAAATCTTTGTAAATTGTTGAATGTCATTCAAAAAATGAATGAACTTTGTAAAACAAATTTCCTTGAAAGCGGTTATAAAGATATGAATCTTTTATCAAGAGATAATATTTGAAAATAACTGCCGGTGAAATTGAAAGAAAAGTTTAATTAAAAAACAATAATTATGAAAGTGAAGTATTTATTAGGTGCCTTATTTATGGCACTTCTGGGAGCAGCAATTGCATTGTTTGCTTATTCAAAAATAACAGATAAACCAGCTGGTACACTGGCTAAAGACAGCTCGAGTGTTGAAGTAAAGGATGGAAATGCAATTCTAACTTCTCTGGCTTTGCAGCAGGAGGGACAACAGGTTGATTTGACCTATGCAGCTGAGCAGACTGTTCACGCTGTTGTTCATGTTCACACAAAGACCATGGTAGCAGGAGAGGCAGATAATCCAATTATGGAATTTTTCAATGGCGACCGCTATTCCAAACCAAGGGAAGTAAGCGGCTATGGATCAGGTGTCATTATTTCTCCTGATGGTTATATAATCACAAATAATCATGTTATTGAAAATGCTGAGAATGTTGATGTTAAATTAAATGATAACAGGGAATTTACTGCCCAGGTTGTTGGCCGTGATCCAAGTACAGACATTGCTCTCTTAAAAATTAAAGCAGATAATCTGCCAGTTATTAAGTATGGGGATTCTGACCAGCTGAAACTTGGAGAATGGGTGCTGGCTGTCGGCAATCCATTTAATCTGACATCAACCGTTACTGCAGGGATCGTAAGTGCAAAGGGAAGAAACCTGGGAATTCTGGATAGCGATTATCGCATAGAATCTTTTATCCAGACTGATGCCGCTCTTAATATGGGTAACAGTGGTGGTGCCCTGGTTAACACCAAAGGACTGCTGGTTGGAATCACATCAGCTATTATTTCACCCAGCGGAGCATATGCTGGTAACTCATTTGCAATACCAGTAAGCATTGTAAAAAAGGTTGTTGATGATCTTAAACAGTTTGGAGAGGTCCAGAGGGCGATCATTGGTGTTAAAATTACTGATGTTACCCAGGAGGAGGCTGAAAAACAGAAACTTGATGAAGTTAAAGGTGTTCTTATTACAAATATAATTGCAGACGGCTCTGCCGAGGCTGCTGGACTGAAGGAAAAGGATATAATAGTAAAATTCGATGGAATACCTGTCGGAACACCTTCCGAATTACAGGAACAGGTCGGAAAACACCGCCCTGGTGACAAGGCAAACGTTACTTATGTAAGAAACGGGAAAGAGAATACTGTTCCGATAGTAATGAAGAATGTTTCAGGAAATACCAGCATTGTAAAACCCGGAACCGGCACAGGAGTTGTTTATGGTGCCAGACTTGAATCACTGGGATCATCAGACAAGAGTGAATTGAACGTTGATTATGGTGTAAAAGTTATTGAACTTAATGATGGGAAGTTCAAGGACCTGGGTATAAGGAAAGGATATGTTATCCTGAGTGTTAATGGTAAAAAAGTGAAAAATGCATCGGAAATTCGTGCGGCTACAGGCAACGAAAGCAACCTTAAGTCAATTGAAGGAGTACAATCTAACGGAACCTTCTTCAGTTACTCATTCAGGAACTAAATTTATTAGTCAATAAGTAATTGTTATTCAAGGGATTAATAAAAATTAGTTCCTTGTTAACAACATTATTGAAATATTTTTGTTATTATAATATAAAGCAATATCTTTGCGGAAATTTTTTCAGAGGCAGAATGAGACAGCTAAAGATTACCAAATCCATAACAAACAGGGAGAGTGCTTCACTCGACAAATATTTGCAGGAAATTGGTAAAGAGGAGTTGATATCGGTAGAAGAAGAAGTTGAACTGGCACAGAGGATTAAGAAAGGAGACAGAGCTGCTCTTGAAAAACTCACCAAAGCAAATCTTCGTTTTGTAGTCTCCGTGGCCAAACAATATCAGAACCAGGGATTAAGTCTTCCGGATCTTATAAACGAAGGTAATCTGGGCCTTATTAAGGCTGCTGAGAAGTTCGACGAAACAAGGGGTTTCAAGTTTATATCCTATGCAGTATGGTGGATTCGACAATCAATCCTTCAGGCATTGGCTGAACAATCGAGGATTGTCAGATTGCCGCTGAATCAGGTTGGTTCGTTAAATAAGATAAACAAGGCCTTCTCGAAATTTGAACAGGAAAACGAGCGTACGCCCTCGCCTGAAGAGCTGGCTGACGTTCTTGAACTACCAAAGGAAAAGGTTACTGACACCCTGAAAGTTTCTGGCAGGCATGTATCGGTGGATGCTCCTTTTATCGAAGGTGAGGATAACAGTCTTCTTGATGTTCTCACAAATTTAGATTCTCCAGTAGCCGATAAACTGCTAATGGATGAATCACTCTCGAGGGAGATCTACAGGGCGCTTGCAACACTTACCGAGAGGGAGAGGGATATCATCAGGTTTTTCTTCGGTATCGGCTGCCAGGAGATGACACTTGAAGAGATAGGTGAGAAGTTCGGGCTTACAAGGGAAAGAGTACGCCAGATAAAGGAAAAGGCAATCCGAAGGTTAAGACATACATCGCGGAGCAGGTTATTGAAAGGTTATTTAGGTTAGTTATACGGGGTATCCCGGAGATTCAAGGCGCTTATCAGATGAGCGCCTTTTCTTATGCAAAAATGAGCCCCGGGGAGAGGCTCATTTTCTTAGTAATGCTCGCTAGTATGGAAAACACGAGCAGGGGAAAATTCTGAATATCATTAATTACTTTCAGGTATATTCTCTATTGTTCCAGATTCTATATTATGAGGACTTCCGGCTGTGAATGTATTGAATTAATTACCGGTATGAAAGGAATCTGTCCTGTAACTAACAGATCATTGTTTTGAGCTAATAAGGGCTATCTGCTGACTAATAGAATTATGATTTTCGTAAGTTCAGGAGCATTTTCTACCTATTTTCAAACCTGCTCATAAAGCCATTCTTATAAGAATCACCCAGGCTTGCTTTGTTATCTTCAGTCAATAATATCTCCCCCTGCTTTGTACAACTACATACATAATTAATATTAACCAGAAAGGAGTGATGTACTCTGATAAAATTATGTTCAAAAAGTATTTCCTCGAAATGCTTAAGATTCTTTGAGCTGATCACTTTCCTTTTACCGGTTAAAATTAAATTTGTACAGTAACCATCTGCTTTACACATTATTATATCATTGACTTTCAATACCTCAAATCCTTTGATATGATGAATTACGATAGTTGGTTGATGAGAGTTTTTACCGGACATTGTTTGTAATAATTCTGATAATGCCTCTTCATATTTTAAATTTCTGTCAAGGTTTCTTACTTTTTCAACAGCATCTTTAAGTTCTTCAATTTTTATAGGTTTTAACAGATAATCAATTGCATTAATGCGAAATGCTTTGATTGCATGCTCAGAATATGCTGTTACGAATATGACTTTGAAATCAATTTTATCGAACATTCTGAGGAGATCAAAACCTTTTCCGTCACCCATTTCAATATCGAGAAAGATAAGATCAGGACTGAATTTGCTGATAGTTTTAAATGCTGTTTTTACGGATGCTGCCGTTGCAATAACCTTAATATCAATGCAAAATTCCTTCAGGTAATTGCAAATTACCTCTCTGGATGGCTTCTCATCATCAATAACAATGGCTTTGATCATTTGCTTTTAAGAATTTTACCAAAAAAGTTTTACCAATTTGAAATCAAAGTTCTGAATATCTGAATTAAAGTTCTTTAGTTTAAAAACAAAAAATAAAATTAGACATAATTCAATTGATTTTTACCGGTAAATCAATTTTTACCCTTGTGCCTGTTTCAATCCTGTCTGGGTACAGATCGCTGATCTCCAGTTCGAAATTTTTACGCCTTATCTTGCTGATTATCTGTAACCTCTCAACGGCAATGCCAATACCTCTTGATTTATGATTCTCACTTGATTGTTGTTTTTCCCAGGAGGCACTCCTTCCAATACCATCATCTTCGATGATACATTTTATCCTGTCACAGTTTGCTGACAAAAACCTTACTACGATCTTTCCTTTTCTTTTCTCCAAAGCTCTGACTCCGTGCCAGATGGCATTCTCAATAAATGGTTGAACCAGCCCGGGCATAACTTCCATACCACTATAGTTCCCGATCTCTTCTGTCTTTATTTCGTAGTCAAACTTATCACCGAAACGAAGATGTTCAATTCTCAGATAATCCTGCAGGGACCTGATTTCAGTTTCAAACAGAATATAATTGCTCCCCAGGTTCGACAGGATTGTCCTTATGAGTCTTGAAAAATCAGCTATATAACTGTTTGCTGACAGCCGGTCGTTATTTGAAATGAAGTAGTTGATTGAATTCAATGAATTGAAAATAAAGTGTGGATTCATCTGTCCGCGTAAGGAGTTTAGTCTCAACTCATCCTGTTTTGCCCTTTCTCTGTGTTCAATCTGGCGGATGTACAAAATAATAATAGAAACAATGATAACCAGTACCAATAATGGTCCTGAAATAAGAAAAAATTTAGTCTGGTAAAAAAACGGACTTATACGCACTGTAAGGTTTTTAGGGGAGTCAAATTTACCATTAACGTCAGACACATCAAGATGTAGGGTGTACCAACCAGGTTTTAAATTTGAATAATTGATATTCCTGTTTCTTGAATCTGTTTCAACCCAGTCATCATTTACCCCTGACAGCTTATACCTGTACATAGCTTTATCCGAGTTTATGAAATCGGTAGATGAAAAGGTCAGATGAAAATTATCCTTCCCCTTTTTTAGAATTATCGTATCTATTTCATTTATTGATCTTGAAAGTACTTTTATTTCTCCTGAAACCTTTAATTCAGTCAGTAGAAGTCTTTGTTTCCCGGTACTCCGTCCTTCCTGCAGGATACTATCAGGATAAAAACCTGTAAAACCACCCATTCCACCAAAGAAGAATTCACCATCATCAGACTCGAATGATGCATCTGAATTGAATTCAATAATATCAAGCCCATCGTTTTGATTAAATGACCGGATAAGATCAGTTTTGGGATCTATCCTTGAAATGCCGTGATTAGTTGATACCCAGATATATCCCTCATTGTCTTTTAAGAGACTGTATGTAGTATTATTTGAGAGACCAGTTGAAGTGGTATAATATTTTCTTTCTTTTGTCAGAAGATTATAGTTACAAACTCCTCCACCAAGCAAAGCGATCCACAGGTCATTGTTATCCCCAGGGCAAATATCTTCAATATTGCAAGGTTCTTCAGACACTTTAATCAGTTCATATTCTGCAGTTTTAGTATCATACCGGAGAAGATGACTAAAACTTAATCCTGCCCAGAGAATCCCGGTACTATCGGAATAAAAGCAATACATCTGCCTCTCTTCGGTTGGTTCCCAGAGAATTTCTGAATGTCTATCTTTTGGATCATATTTTACAATATTATCTGACCCAATATAGAGGCTCCCATTGGGATTTGCCAGAATTGTATGAAAGTATTTTGAATCAGGGTAATGACGTACGAATTTATTATTCCTGTAATCGTAAAATAAAAGCAGATCATTATAATATCCAAGCCATATCCCATCAATACCTGGAACAATTGCTCTCAGGTGACCGGTTTTTTTCTTTAATTCAGAAGTGAGAAATCCTGATTTAGTGATTGTACCATCAGGATTTATTAAATGAATGTGATCTTTGCCCCTGACTCCTGCCCAGATGACACTCTTATTATCTTTGAAAAGTGAAAATACAGCTTCATTATCAGCAATACCTGCTTCCGTCTTGTAGTTCCTGAAAATTCCAGGTGAAATAATCAATTGTGTCAGGCCGATAGGATTTCCTGAAAAAGTGCGGTTTGAAAACCATATCAGGTTTTTGTTCTGACAAAAATATGTAAAAGTATGCTGACTTATTTCTGCAGGTATAATAATAGTTGACTCAGTGGTCGGGTCATAAACAAATAATCCGCTTTTTTCTGATCCCCAGATAAATAATCTGTCTCTTGTAAATTCATTAACTGGAATCTGGTCCCTGAATTCTCTGAAAACGCCGTCTTCTCCCTGTTTAAAAAGTCCATTATTTGAAAAAACCCATCGGTTTCCTGAAGAAGATTCAAAAAACTCAGCCCATTGTCTGTCATCAAATTCATAAGAGGCAGAACTTAATTGCTGTGCAGGGAAGAAGGTGTAAGTCTCATTTACAATAAAAGTAAAGCCTCCGTTGTTTTTAGCAGACGATTTTATCAGGTGATACAGAACCTCTCCACAAATCCAGATTTCATCCTCATCTATTAAGTAAACTGAATATGTACTACTTTTAATTTGAGCAGGATTTTGATACTTATCAGTAAGCCTGAATTCCTCAAAAGTACCTGTCATAGGATCTCTTTTAAATATATTTTCCTGACAGATTATCCATAAGTTCCCGTTTTTGTCATTATCAAAGCTTTTAGTAAACTGGATATCAATGCTTTCAAATCCGGGAATTCTATCAAAATGGTCATTTGCCCGGTCATATAAAGCCAGTTGGCCAAAATCAGTCATGACCCAGAGATTATTTGCACCGTCAACTGATACATCTCTGATAGCAAAATATGGCAATGAAGCAGTATCATCCGGGATATGATAATAATTCCTGAATTCATATCCGTCATACCGGCTTAATCCATCCCAAGTTGCAATCCATAGGAATCCGGTACTATCTCTTAAAATGGACCTGATATTATTATGTGGCAGTCCGTCTTTAACAGTGAAGGTTTTAAGAGTGTAATTCTGACCCGAAGCAAAGTTGAATGACATAAACAAAATAAGAACTGTCGAAAGACTCGATGTTAAAATATGTTTTGCTCTCGTATACATATCAGGTCAATCGCTCGTTACATCTGAAAAGAAAGACTATTTTTGGTTTTCATAATAAAGAAATGAAAAAAATATCCATTCTGCTAAATATACTTTAGTTTTTAAAATTATATGAGTATCAGGAATATTACGTACAAATTTATTGATTTTCAAGCGATTTAGAATATTTTGTATGTAATTGCCAATAGTCATATAAAATTAATATATGTACCGGCAGTATCAGGATAATTTAAAATGACTGAATATAAAAAATGGACTTTAAACTCATATCTGATTTTCAGCCTACAGGCGATCAACCCGAAGCTATAAAACAACTTGTTGAAGGACTTGAAAAGGGGGTTCCTTTCCAGACACTCCTGGGGGTTACAGGTTCAGGAAAGACTTTTACAATAGCTAACGTAATAGAAAAAGTTCAGCGACCTGTTCTCGTCCTCAGCCATAACAAGACTCTTGCTGCCCAGCTTTACGGGGAATTCCGGCAGTTCTTTCCTGAAAACAGGGTTGAGTATTTTGTTTCCTACTATGATTATTACCAGCCCGAAGCATATCTTCCCGTATCAGATACTTATATAGAAAAAGATCTTTCAATCAATGAGGAGATAGAAAAGCTCCGGCTTAGCGCTACCTCATCACTCCTTTCCGGCAGAACAGATGTGATTGTAGTATCTTCAGTATCATGCATATACGGTATTGGTAATCCTGACGATTTCCATTCAAATACAGTCCATGTAAAACAGGGACAGACAATAAGCAGAAATCTCTTTCTCAGAAAACTTGTGGACAGCCTTTATTCCCGCAACGAACTTGAATTCAAGCATGGGACCTTCAGAGTACGTGGAGATACTGTTGATATTTTCCCTGCCTATGCTGATTTAGCAGTACGCGTTGTTTTTTTTGGTGACCAGATCGAGGAGATTTATTCTTTCGATCCTGTTGATGGTCACCGGCTTGAAATATTGAATGAATATATTGTTTATCCGGCAAATATCTTCGTAACAACCCGGGAAAGAATAAATCAGGCAATCAGTCAGATACAGGATGATCTTATCCGCCAGGTAATACATTTTAATGATATAGGTAAGAAGGAAGAAGCCAAAAGGCTTGAGCAACGAGTGTTGTATGACCTGGAGATGATAAAGGAACTGGGGTATTGCAGCGGCATCGAAAACTATTCGCGTTATTTTGATGGCAGAGGTACCGGAACAAGACCTTTCTGTCTGCTCGATTATTTCCCTAAGGATTTCATCACTATCATCGACGAAAGTCATGCCAGTTTACCGCAGATCAGGGCAATGTTTGGAGGAGACCATTCCCGGAAACAGACACTTGTGGAATACGGATTCAGGCTCCCGGCAGCTCTTGATAACAGACCAATGAGGATCGAAGAGTTTGAGGCACTTACAGGTCAGACCATTTTCGTGAGTGCCACACCGGCTGATTATGAATTGGAAAAAAGTGAAGGCGTGTTCGTGGATCAGGTTATCAGACCCACCGGTCTCCTTGATCCTCCGATAGAGGTCCGACCAAGTCTGAACCAGATCGATGACCTGATGGCTGAAATCAGGAGCAGGACCAAAGCAGGGGAGAGGACGCTTGTAACAACTATTACCAAAAGGATGGCTGAAGAGCTTTCCGCGTACCTGTTAAGATATGATATTAAATGTCGTTATATTCATTCAGATATTGAAACTCTTGAACGAATTGATATTCTGGAAGGACTTCGGATAGGATCGTTCGACGTGCTTGTGGGTGTTAATCTCCTGAGAGAAGGGCTGGACCTTCCTGAAGTGTCGCTTGTAGCCATACTGGATGCAGATAAAGAGGGATTTCTCCGATCAGCACGATCTCTTACACAAACTGCAGGAAGAGCAGCCCGTAATCTGAATGGAAAGGTCATTATGTATGCAGATACAATTACCCGGAGTATGCAGCAGACAATCAATGAAACAAACAGGCGAAGGGAAAAACAGTTGAAGTATAATGAATTAATGGGAATTACTCCATCTCAGATTATTAAGAAAACCGGATCAATTCTTAGCGGTTTAAGTAAAAAGGGAATAACACTTAAGGCATATATTGAACCTGAGAGACCAGATATTGCTGCCGATCCTGTTATTAAATATATGAACAGGGAGGCTCTTGAAAAAGCTATTGAAAAGACCAGAAAAAGCATGGAGAAGGCTGCTTCGGAACTTGATTTTGTTGAAGCTGCCAGGTTCAGGGATGAAATGTCTGATCTTCAGAAACTTCTCAAAAATAAAACTCAGTAGTACCTGCAAAAAACTTCTTAAAACTGTTCGGTAATCAATGAACTATTCGTAAATTTACTGTAATCACTAAGCATTAGGGCAGTTCATTCTGCCAGTTCTTTGATATTCTCCGATATGATTCTTTCTCATTTCTATTCTTGGATTGTATTTTAAAAAGCATACATAATTCATTAACTATGTCAAAAGATATTTATACTCTAAAGTTAGGTATTAACAGTGTCTACCTCATTAGAGGAAGTAAAGGAATAGTTATGGTTGATGCAGGTACTCCCAATAAAATAAGGTCTTTTAAAAGGAAACTAGCCAGGTTGTATATCCACCCGGAGGATATCAGATTGATTGTACTCACCTATTCACATTTTGATCATGCCGGTTCAGCAAAAGAGATTCAGGATTATACCGGCGCCAAGGTGCTAATGCATGAAAGTGAAAAGGTTTACTTTGATGATGGTAGTTTTGCAATGCCTAAAGGTGTAACTATCTGGGGTAAGATAACCTTGCCATTGTTCTTTCCATTGTTTAAAAAGATCTCTTTTGCAAAACCAAAAGTTGATGTTGTGATTAAAAATAATGAGCTTTCTCTTAATGAATTTGGTTTTGAAGGAAGAATAATTCATACTCCGGGGCATACCCCCGGATCAATTAGTTTGTTGCTGGATTCTGGTGAAGCATTTGTAGGTTGTCAGGCACATAATGGTTTTCCATTCCGGACAGGCCCCGGATTCCCAATCTATGCACAGGATATTGAAAAAATCAAAGAAAGCTGGAAGGTGCTGATTGAAAAAGGTGCAAAAATCATCTTCCCGGGTCATGGAAATCCATTCCCGGTCGATATTATCAAAAGAGAACTGCAAAATTAATTTGAAGCACCTGTTTTTGTTGCAATCCAATCGCTTTTATTACCCATTGATGAATTAGTAACAGTTCCTGCCATCTTTGTTCCATTAACGATTCCGGAATAAAGTGCTCCGTCGATACTAAATGTGATCTCATTACCACGCAGTCTGCCATCTGAGATTGCGGTAATTTTGCCATTAGTTTCTAAAGTTCCGAAAATAAACTGATATTGCCGGGTGATATTAAGTACGCTCTGGGAAAGCTTCCATGTTCCCTCAACCTTTGCAGGGACAATCCATAATAGGGCAGTGTTCCAGCTGTTCCAGTTATTTTCGGTTGTAACTTCATAATCAGCCCCCCAATCACCCATTGAAAATGTATTTGATACTATCCGGGTTCCTGGTTTGAGGTCAAGTAGCCGTGGACGCAGTTTTAGATTTATTTCAGGGAGAAGAAACATTGTTATTACAGTAGCTTTTGAGAGATCAGTATCGAACAGGTCGGCATGAATAAATTCGACTTTGTCACTGACACCATCTTTCTCCGCATTTTGTATTGACAGCGCTACCATGTCAGGATTATATTCAATACCAATTGCCCTGGCTCCTAACTTTGCAGCTGTGATAACAGTACGTCCGTCTCCAGAACCCAGGTCAATTACGAAATCTTTTGGTGTAACTTCTGCGATTTCAAGCATTTTATTAACCAGTTCCTGAGGTGTTGGGACCCAAACTACATCCTTACCCTTCTGACCAATCTCGGGAACATATTCTGTACTACTTTTCTGCTCCTGAGCTGACAGACTGGTAATAATCATCGACAGCAGCAGAAACATTAATGACCGGCTTAACAAACTAGATGACTTCATAATTATTCTTAATTAAAAGGTTCAGATTTGAAAAGAATCTTATAAAGTTATCAAATTTTTATCAAAATCTTATCAGGTTCATTACATAGTTTGCAATTGCTATTGAAGATGTTAATCCCGGCGATTCTATTCCAATCAGATTAATAAATCCTGGACATCCTCTGCCAGTCTCCTCCGTAATATAGAAATCCCTTATGGGTTCCCCTGGTTTCTGAATCTTCGGCCTGATCCCTGCCATTTCGGGAGCTATATCATTAAATTCGAGGAATGGCAGGAATTTTTTAGCGGATCTGTAAAACGCCTCCTGTTTCGTTGGTGTGACTTTATAATCGTAAATATTTGACTCGAGATATGTAACATCAGGCCCTAGTTTCACTCCGCCAGCCATATCAATCGTAACATGTATTCCAATTCCTTCCAGATTATGGATAGGTACTGGGTAAACAAGCCTGTTTAGTAACCTGTTTTTAGGAGGATTCAGCCTGAAATATTCTCCTTTACAGAACATTATTTTAAGGTTTTCATCTTTCATTCCTGCCATTTCTGAAATCTTATCGGAGGTGAGTCCGGCGGAATTAATAACCAGTTTCGTAGTATAATTGTACAATTTTTTGTCCGCATCAAGAATGGTGATTTCATAACCTTTCTCAATTCTTCTGATACCTCTTACTTCACTTCCGTAAACTATCTGACCACCGTTGTTCAAAGTATTGATCTCATAACGCTTCATTAGGGAATGAGAATCTACAATCCCTGTTGATGGAGAAAACAGAGCCTTTAAGGCAAAGATATTTGGTTCGAGATCCGAAATTTCTTCTTTCACTAGTGTAAGGAGATCATCAACTCCGTTATCATTTGCAGTTTGTCTGATGCCTTCAATGATGGAAATTTCATCTTCAGATGTAGCTACAATAAGTTTACCGCAATTATTAAAGGGTATTTCATATTTTTTGCAATAGTCGTAAAGCAGAGTCTTTCCTTCAACGCAAAGCCTGGATTTCAGACTTCCCTTAGGGTAATAAATGCCAGCATGAATTACTTCACTGTTGCGGCTACTTGTTTCCTGACCAAATGTCGGATGTTTTTCGATCAGGAAAACATTATCTGATACTTCCGATATTTTTTCTGCAATTGCCAGCCCTACGACACCAGCACCGATTATTGTAATTTCTGCATCCATAAATTCACCTGGCCATTATAATTCACAAATCTAACTAATATGTTGTATTCCTTTGTGCTCCTTTGTGATGTACTTTGTGGTAAAAAAAATTAACCACTAAGTCAGTCAAAGGGTTACATTAAGTAACACACGAATATTTTTAGAAAAGATTAATTTGATGTTACCGGAGTTTTTTTGAAAACATAGAAATTATTCCTGAAAACCTTAAACGGTTTTCAAAATGAAGAAAAATCTATTTCCGCTTTAAGAGAAGAGTACTTACTTTTTACATTCGCATCTGTAAACAAATATGAACAATGCAATGGTAATCAGGAAAAAGCTGTTTGCGGCGTGAAAGTAATTAACTACCCGTCCGAAACCGAAAAAATTTTTACCTGATAATAATGAAATTACAGCAAGCAATACTATTAATGCTCCAATAGCTGCAGAAATCCATGCGATCCAGTTTAGTGCTTTCATACCTGTAATTGTTAATTAATATCTCTGAACCATGTTTTATCAAAGGTATTAATTAACATCATACAAGTCTATACCTTATAAGAGATTTCTA
>JBGOZX010000019.1:0-41067 GCA_041480425.1 Bacteroidia bacterium | reverse complement strand
TTAAGGGTAGACCCATATGGATCATAAACCCCCCTATATTATACACTTAACTAAATAAAACCTATCTCAAAATGTTAGATATTCTATTAACTTTACCCCTTAGGTTGACGGCTATGGGGACGGGGGGTGAGTTCATGTTGATATTAAAGCAGAAAAAGACTTGAGTTAATTACTATTTTTCCAATTCCTTCTTTAAAAGAAGAACAAAATCTTCAATATCTTCTTCTGTTGTATCCCAGCTGGTCATCAGTCTGTACTCTGATATGTGCTCGTTCCATGGATAAAAAAAGTACTTTTTACTTATCTTCCCGGCAACATTATGAGGAATAATTGCAAATACACCATTTGACTGAACAGCCTGGGTGATCTGAATCTGATTAGTATTTTTAATTTTTTCAGCAAGGAGCTTAGCCATTGAATTTGAATGGGAAGCACATTTTTTCCAGAGATCATTACGGAAATAGGCAATATACTGAGCCGAGATAAACCTCATTTTTGATGCAAGCTGCATTCCCTGTTTTCTGATATATTTAAAATCGTTTGAAAGCCCAGGTTTAAGAAAGCATACCGCTTCACCATACATCATACCGTTTTTTGTCCCCCCAAAGGAAAGGACATCGATACCTGAGTCGGTTGTAAACGCTTTAAACTGAAGATTAAGTGATATAGAAGCATTTGCTATCCGTGCTCCATCCATATGAAGAAACATGCTCTTTTCATGAGCGAAATCCGACAGTTTCCTGATTTCAGCAGGGGTATAAACTGTACCCATTTCCGTAGCCTGGGTTATTGAAATGATCTTGGGCTGTGAATGATGTTCAAAATCAAAACCATGCATATGTTTTTCGACCATCTCACAAGTGATCTTTCCGTCTGGAGTATCAACTGTAAGTACTTTGCACCCTGTGAATTTTTCGGGAGCACCACATTCGTCCTGTTCAATGTGAGCTGAAAATGCGGTTATGATTGAATTCCAGGGCCGTGTAACTCCGCTTAAACCAAGAACATTGGCAGCGGTACCTGTGAAAACAAAGAAAATCTCGGTATCGGTTCCAAACTGTTCTTTAAAAAGCTGCTTTGCCTGTTCAGTATAAATATCAGAGCCATAACCGATTGTATGTCCAACATTTATTGAAGCAAGTTCCTTTAATATTTCAGGGTGAACTCCTGCATTATTATCACTGGCAAATCCTCTTTTTACATTACTCTTTTTCATTTATTAATAATATTCCACATAAACTCCCGTGCAAGTTGTACCTGTTCATTCACATACTCAATACCAGCCCTGGTATGATCTTCATTCAACACCGGATGACACAGTTCGAAGGTAAAATAGCCATTGTACCCTATTTCATTCATCAGTCCAATGTAATGTGCATAATCAGGTAATGGTTCACCAAAACGAGAATCAAGCACTTTTTGTCTGATTACCTTGTTTTCATCCTTGTAATATTCGCCGCCGAAATGTGAATGTACCTGAAGGTTTCCTACAGTACGGACAGCATTGGCAACGTATTCCTTATCCAGGTTCTCAAAAATGGGCAGATCAAGGCATATTTTAAGCCAGGGTGAATTAACTTCTCTTACCAAATCGTAGGTGTCCTTCCAATGTCTGATAAGGGGCGCATGATTTTGCAGAGCCATGACTACACCATTTTCTTCACCCATTTTTGCAGCTTCTGTAAGACATTCTTTAACATAGTTCCATCTGTCTAAGTGTGTGGCATATGGATACTGCCTTAAAAAAGTATAAAAGCCATCGTGGTCATGCACAAAATCATAAGTGCCTACACCCTCGTGAATCGGAACCCCTGTCCAGGCAGCAAATAAACGGACAACCTTTGCCCCTAGGTCTTTTGCCAGTTTAGCAGTATCGCGTACCATCAGAAGCTGACATTCCCTGTGTTCGGGAATTGGACTGGAGAAGTCATTGTTGGCAGCCACACAGGGTATTTCCAGGCCATATTTAGCAAGTGTATTACGCATTTCATCTCTTTTACGTTGGTCAAGGTCCAGAGGATTTCCCATCGGACGCTTGTTATCCAGCTCAATTCCGTCAAATCCGAATTCTTTTGCATGTTTGCATAATTCGTCAAATAACAGGGCGGCACCCTTGTACCATATGCCACCGTACGAAATAGAATATAAACCAAGTTTAATTTTACCGATCCTTCCCGTTTTTTGTTCCGAGGCAAGGGGATTGGCATTTACAGTTGGGGCCACACTTTTAAGCATGGCAGCTCCGGCAGCGGCACCGGATGTTTCGATGAATTTTCTGCGGTTCATAGGTTTTTGTGTTAAATGAGTTTTATTTCATAAGTAAAATTAACCGCAAATACCGATATTATCCGTATTTGCGGCTTGATTTGTACTAATATAATCTTATGCCTTTTTCTTCTTTCTTGAGAAATAAAGCATAATAAGACCAAAAATAAGCATTAAAATGCCCATTATGATGTTCACATTGATACCTAAGGACTTGTGATACATCTCAGCATTTGACATTGTCAAAAAACCGAAGACTGTAATTAAAACTCCCAGGATAGAAAACATCAGACCTATTGGAATTCTTATATCTACCATTTTACTTTCCTCCTACCAGAATAATATACTTAATATTAAACAAATTGCTCCAACTATAATTGCGAGACCTACCGGACGCTGATACCAGGCACCTTCTGCTTTAATAGTGCGGGGCGTGAGAGAATATACCAGACCGTACAATTCTTCTTCAGATTTTTTCTGTTTTGTCATCAGGGTCAATCCCACTGTTAATACAGTACTGACTGTAAATGCAATAATTGCTGTCCAGAAGTTTTGAGCCATTTCAACAGGATATGTATGTAATGTTCCGATCCATCCACCTTTTACCAGAGTGGTAGCGCCTTCAGGAACAGTAAGACCATGATGAAGCAGTGCCATCAAAAAGCCTAAAAGCAGGCCGGTGAAAGCAGCGTGCCCCGTAGTCCGTTTCCAGAACATTCCCAGAAAAATAACTGCGAATAGTGGTGCATTAATCATAGAAAAGATCGTTTGCAGAAAATCCATAATATTACCGAATTTACTCGCAATATAAGCTGTGGCAATACTTAACAGAACACCAACGATAGTGGCTACCCGACCAACATTCAGGTAATGTTTACCATCAGCTTCTTCGTTACCTGTTCTCTTACGGATGTAGCTCTGGTAAATATCATAGGTCCATACTGTGTTAAAAGCAGATACGTTACCAGCCATACCTGACATAAAGGACGCCAAAAGGGCTGTTATTCCGAGTCCAAGAACACCTGCAGGCAGGTATTGTTTCAGAAGCATAATGATTGTATAATCGTATATGGGTTTTCCACCAGCATCAAGCGGAAGTGCAAAACCTTTTGAAGGATCGTTAAAAAGTACCAGAGCGATTATTCCCGGCACGATTATCAGGAAAGGGATAAACATTTTTGGCAAGGCACCTATTAACGGAACTTTTCTGGCAGCAGCCTTTGATTCTGCTGCAAAAGCCCGTTGAACGATAAGAAAGTTGGTACACCAATAACCAAATGAGAGGACAAATCCAAGACCAAACAAAATTCCAAACCATTCCACACCCAGAGGGTTAGAAGTAGCTTCACCTGCATACTTCCACGTAGTTGTAAATGTGTCGGGAGCAAAACCTTTAGCGGTTACAATGGGTGCCAGGCTATCTTTCAAGCCTACCCATCCTCCAACATCTTTCAAACTTAAAAATACAAGAGGTAATAATCCAATTACAATTATGAAGAACTGCAAAACCTCGTTATAGATAGCAGAAGAGAGTCCTCCAAGATATGTGTAACCCAATACTATCAATGCCGATATCCACAGACTTAAGTCAAAGTCCCATCCCAGGACTTTTTCCATCAGGATTGCCATGGCATACATTGAGATTCCTGAAGCAAGTATTGTCATAACTGCAAAAAGTATGGCATTTAATCCCCTGGTCTTTTCATCATACCTCAATTTAAGAAATTCAGGTACCGACCTTGCTTTTGATCCATAATAGAATGGCATCATAAACAGGGCAAGGAAGATCATTGCAGGGATTGCACCGATCCAGTAAAAATGGGTCGTTAACATCCCGTATTTCATACCTGAACCCGTCATACCCATAACCTCAAGAGCTCCGAGGTTAGTGGAAATAAATGCTAATCCTGCCACCCATGCAGGTATTGACCTGCCGGCTTCAAGAAATGCATTGGCATTCTTCATGTATTTTCTTAAGAACCAGCCAATGCCCAGTACAAATAAAAAGTAGATTATCATGATCAGATAATCTATCCAACTCAGTTCAAGTTTCATAATAAAAAGGGTTTTAGGTTTTCGTTCATTAATTATTTAGTGTTTATCATTAAATACGTTTTACTCCAAAGAAAGATTAGTTAAAAATACATTATAAGATCGATTTTCAAACTATGGGTTAATAATTTTTTAGTCATCTGATGAATTCCGTAATATTTTATTGAATACCTATATTTGCAGAAACTTAATTGTGAAAACACGATATTTCATATTTATTTCATACAAAGGAACTTCCTATCATGGCTGGCAGGTGCAACCAAATTCTGTTACAGTGCAGAAAATATTGGATGATGCTTTAACCATAATTCTTGACGAGGAAATTGCCACAACAGGCGCCGGAAGAACTGATACAGGAGTTCATGCGCTGGTTTTCTGTGCTCATTTTGATAGTTTGTCGCCTGATCTTGCGACCTCAAAAAATCTTATATTCAAGCTCAACAGGTACCTCCCTGATGATATTTCCGTTACCGGGGTAAAAAGGGTTGTAACCGATGCAAATGCAAGGTACAGTGCAATATCCAGAACTTACCGATACTATATTTCGCGTACCAAAGATCCATTTTGGAAAGAGTCAAGCTGGTTTCTGCATGGCAATATTGACGTTACAGCCATGAATAAAGCTTGTGACCTTATAATAAGTCATTCTGATTTTACAAGCTTCAGCAAACTTCACTCTGATACAAAAACCAATATTTGTAAGTTGTACAATGCTGTATGGGAAGAGGCGGATAATCGTCTTATTTTTACAATCAAATCTGACAGGTTTTTAAGGAACATGGTTAGGGCTATTGTGGGCACCTTAGTTGATATTGGTTTAGGGAAGATTGATCTTAAAGAATTTGAAGCTATAATACAGGCAAAAGACCGCTGCAAGGCAGGAACTTCCGCACCTGCGAAGGGGTTGTTTCTGTTTGATATTGAGTACCCGGAGGAGATATTTGTATGACCCCTCTCAGCTGCGCATGAGGTCATCAGTTTGGAGAAAAGTACCAGAAGATATTGCCTGGTAATTTTGTTGCGAATGAACTACTTTTAACCCAGGAAGATGATAATTATCATTTATTATTGCTGTTAATTATTTCACAAAGATGAAATTCTATCATATTTTTGTCCGATTTTGATAAAAACTAATTCTCAGATCTATGAGCAATGAATGGTTAGTTCTTTTTTTTCTGGTCGGAGCAATTTTTGTAGGGTTAGTTCTGATCTTATCAGGGATTATCGCTCCAAAATCCATAAATCCACAAAAATTTGAACCCTATGAATGCGGTATCCCCACCAAAGGGGTCACATGGCTGCAGTTTAATGTCGGTTATTATCTTTTTGCTATCCTCTTTTTGGTTTTTGATGTTGAGACAGTTCTTGTTTTTCCATGGGCTGTAGTGATGAAGGAGGTAGGAATGGCTGCATTTATTGAAATATTAATATTCTTTTTCATTCTGGGTTTGGGTTTATTATATGCCTGGAAAAAACATGCTCTTATATGGGAATAAAAGGAATGAAGAGAGAGGAGTTCAAAGACAACGAAAGTCTTGAACTTTTGAAAGAATCGGGATCCAATGTCCTTCTGACAACTATTGATGACGTCATTAACTGGGGAAGAAAAAATTCCTTATGGCCACTTACATTTGCGACAAGCTGCTGCGGTATTGAAATGATGGCAGCAGGCGCACCCCGCCACGATTTCGCCAGGTTTGGCATGGAGGTTTACAGGGCCAGTCCACGTCAGGCAGATGTCATTGTTGTCGCAGGTACAATTGTAAACAAGATGGCTCCTGTCTTAAAACGTCTTTACGACCAGATGTCTGAACCTAAGTATGTTGTAGCAATGGGCGCCTGTGCAATTTCAGGCGGACCATTTTTTCTTAATTCATACTGTGTGATTAAGGGAGTGGAACATGTCATACCGGTTGATGTTTATGTACCTGGATGTCCTCCCCGACCAGAAGCATTATTATATGGTATGCTTCAGCTTCAGCGTAAGATTGAAACAGAAAGCATCAAATCGAGGAAAAAACGCAATGAATCACACAATGTCAAATAATTAAGTAATATTTCTGAAATCTGATTATCAATGGATAAAGTACAATTAGGAGAACTAATCAAGTTGCTGGATAAAGATATTGAGATTAAGGAAGGAAAGCAATTCGCGGAAATAACTGTACCTCCTTCAAAATTGCACCAACTCGCAAAAGCGCTCAAAGAAAACGCCGAAACATCTTTCGACTTTCTGTTTTGTGTTACAGGTGTTGATTACGGACAGGACCTGGGTGTAGTGTACCATCTTCGCTCGACAAAATTTGGTCATACAGTCGTTTTGAAAACTCGTACCTCCGACAGGGAGCATGCACAATTTGATACACTATCTGATATCTGGGCTACTGCAGATTTTCATGAGCGTGAAGTGTTTGATCTACTGGGAGTAAGGTTTTCCAATCATCCGGATTTAAGAAGGTTATTTCTCGACAGCTCATGGGGTTTTCCATTAAGGAAAGACTATGTTGATGATATTAATATTGTTACCAAGTAGTATATGGAAGAACAGCTTAAAGATATAGCTCTGGACGAAAAGGAGGAGTATGTAATTAACATGGGACCCCAGCACCCTTCAACGCATGGTGTGTTGCGACTTGTTGTTTCCCTTAAAGGGGAGATTGTCAAGAATGTGGAGCCTCATTTAGGATATATCCACAGAGGTATTGAAAAAATGTGTGAGAGTATTACATATCCTCAGATTATTCATCTTACCGACAGGATGGATTATTTATCAGCACACATTAACAATGAGGCCGTCTGTCTGAATGTTGAAAAAGCTCTCGAGGTTGAGATTCCTGACAGGATAAAAGTTATACGTACAATTATGTCGGAACTTACACGTATCCAGTCACATCAGCTATGGTGGGCATCATTTGGTATGGACCTGGGGGGATTGACATGTTTCTTTTATGGTCTGCGTGACAGGGAAAAAATCCTCGATATTTTTGAGGAGACATGTGGAGGGCGAATGCTTGTCAGCTACAATTGTCCCGGTGGATTGATGTACGATATTCATCCGAATTTTCAGAAACGGGTAAAAGATTTTATTAAATACTTCCGGAAAATCCTGCCAGAATATGATCAGCTTCTTTCTGGCAATGTTATCTTCCATGAACGGTCTAAAGGTATAGGAATACTTTCGCTGGAGGATGCTATCTCCTATGGCGTCACAGGACCCTCCGGCAGGGCATCAGGATTCTCCTGTGATGTTAGAAAACATGAGCCATACAGTGCATATGACAAGGTTATATTCAACGAGGTCCTCTATACAGAAGGCGATACATTTCACAGATATATCGCAAGGATTGAGGAAATGAAGGAATCAATGAATTTAATCGAACAGCTTATCGATAATATCCCTGAAGGACCCTTTGCCGTTAAAATGAAACCGGTAATCAAACTTCCCGAGGGAGAATATTATCAGAGAGTTGAAACTGCGCGTGGTGAATTAGGTGTCTACATAATAAGTGATGGGAATAAGAATCCTTACAGGGTTAAGTTCCGTTCACCAAATTTTGTCAATCTCTCAGCACTTAATCTAATGGCTAAAGGATTCAAAATAGCTGATCTGGTTGCAATTGGAGGATCGCTGGACCTGGTTATACCGGATATTGACAGGTAAGCTGGGTGCTGGGTGCTGGGTGCTGGGTGCTGAGTGCTGGGTACTGGGTACTGGGTACTGGGCAGTAACAGAATGACCCGGAACCAAGAACCAAGGACCCAGAAACAATTAGTAAAGAAGCAGAAGTTTGAAAATAAGAATGAGAATTAAAGAAACAAGATATGCCATTTGATATTTATGATTTTACCTCACTGACACAATGGATTGATACAGGTCTGCATAATGCCATGTCTCCATTCTGGACAACGGTTGTTGAGATGCTGATAGTCGGAGTGCTCATACTAATCTTTTATGCAATTGTTGGTTTATTTCTTGTATATGCTGAAAGAAAGGTTTGTGCATTAATGCAGAACAGGCTGGGCCCAAACAGGGTCGGGCCATTCGGGATATTCCAGACTATTGCTGACCTGGTAAAGTTGTTGCTCGTGGAGCTTATTCCAATAAAGAATGCTGATAAATTTCTTTTTAACCTCGCTCCATTCATTGTTATCATTGCATCATTCATGGCTATAGCTGCTATTCCATTTGCCAAAGGGCTTCATGCGATTGACCTCAATATTGGGGTATTTTATGTTATAGCTGTTTCAGCGATGGGTGTTATCGGAGTATTACTGGCAGGATGGTCAAGTAACAATAAGTACTCGCTTATCGGAGCTATGCGAAGCGGGGCCCAGATTGTCAGTTACGAACTGTCAGTAGGTTTGTCAATTATAACCATTGTTATCCTGGCCGGTTCGATGCAGCTATCTGTAATTGTTCAGGCACAGAGCACAGGATGGTTCATCTTCAAAGGCCATATTCCTGCATTTATAGCCTTTATCATTTTTCTTATTTCGAGTACTGCTGAAACAAATCGTGGTCCGTTCGACCTTGCAGAGGCTGAATCGGAACTTACTGCAGGATATCACACCGAATACTCAGGGATCAAATTTGCATTCTTCTTCCTTGCTGAATATATTAACATGTTCATCGTGGCATCAATAGCTGCAACTGTTTTTCTCGGGGGATGGATGCCATTTCATGTTGGACCATGGGATGGCTTTAACAGGGTAATGGACTTTATTCCTCCATTTATCTGGTACCTTGGAAAAACAGCCTTCGTGATCTTTTTGATGATGTGGTTCAAGTGGACATTTCCCCGCCTGAGAATTGATCAGTTGCTGACTCTTGAATGGAAGTACCTGCTGCCTATTAACCTTGTAAATGTGCTGGTAATGGCATTTATAGTTCTTATGGGCTGGCATTTTTAATAATAAAACAATAATATAACGTATCGCTGGATGAGAAGCATAATAAATTATCTGAACGAAATAATACATGGGGTCTGGTCGCTATTAAAAGGATTGAAAGTGACCGGTTCGTATTTCGTGCGCCCCGGTACAATTGTCACACAGAAATATCCCAATAACCGCAAGGAGCTTGTCATGTTCGAACGTTTTAAGGGTGAAGTTGTTATGCCCCATAATGAAAAAAATGAGCATAAATGTACCGGTTGTGGAATTTGTGAAATTAACTGCCCAAATGGTTCAATCGAAGTAATTTCAAAAACTGTCACAACTGAGGACGGAAAGAAAAAAAGAGCTATAGATAAACATATTTATCGTTTGGGTATGTGCACTTTCTGTGCGTTATGTGTAAAAACCTGCCCCTCAAGTGCACTTGCCTTTTCTCAAGAGTTTGAGCATGCCGTTTTCAACAGGGCCCTGCTGATAAAAGTATTAAATAAACCAGGTTCGCAATTAATGAAAGGAGTTGAGTAATGACCTCTAATCAGTTAATGTTCGTCTTATTTTCTGTCATGATTATTGTTTTTTCAATCCTGACAGTTACAAGCCGTAAGATCTTAAGGGCAGCAGTTTATCTGCTTTTCGTTCTTGTATCTACTGCCGGCCTCTATTTCATGCTGAACTATCAATTCCTTGCGGCTGTCCAGCTTACCCTTTATGCAGGTGGTATTGTAGTGTTGATCATCTTTTCTATACTCCTTACCAGTCATATCAATCAGAAATTCGAGCCTGTTGGCTGGCAAAAGTCCTTGTTTTCAGCACTTGCAGCTATAGCCGGTGCAATACTTTCAATTATTACCATTCTCGATTATAAGTTTTCCGCAACAACCGAAGTTGCGAAAGAGATAAATATGCGTTTGATCGGTAAAAGCCTTTTATCAGTTGAATATGATGGTTATGTTCTGCCTTTTGAGGTAATCTCAATATTACTTATTGCCGCAATGGTTGCAGCAATAGTTGTTGCCAAGAAGGGAGGACCCGGGAAACACCAGTCTCAAACCTTAAATAATTAAGAAATGAATGCAGGTATACCTTTACAGTTTTTTCTTATTCTTGCTACAATAATGTTTTTTGTAGGGATTTATGGTTTTTTAACCCGCAGAAACCTTATTACTATACTTATGTCAGTTGAGTTGATACTTAACTCTGTAAATATCAATTTTCTGACCTTTAACCGGTTTCTCTATCCTCATAAACTTGAAGGTCTTTTCTTCAGTCTGTTTGTGATTGCTGTAGCAGCTGCTGAAGCTGCAGTGGCTATTGCCATCATAATTAATATTTACAGGCGGTTTACTACAATCAATGTTGAAGATGTTAATGAAATGAAATTCTGATTATTAAAATACTTAGGAAATCTCAAATATGATAAATTTCAATTATACCGTTTGGATACCCCTGATACCTTTTCTGATGTTTGTCCTGCTGGGTCTGGCCGGACATAAGTTAAAGCCAAAGCTTTCAGGTTTACTTGGAACTGGTGGACTGGCAATTATTACAGTACTATCCTATATAACTGCTTATTTCTACTTTTTTTCCGGTGAAAAGGTTGAAGCTGCTTATCAGAAGATTTTAGCTTTTAATTTTACCTGGCTGCAACTGACTGATAAATTACATATTGATTTAGGAGTACTGCTTGACCCGATTTCTGTTATGATGCTTGTTGTAATTACTACAGTCTCCTTCATGGTACATATTTACAGTCTTGGCTATATGAAAGGAGAGAAAGGTTTCGAGCGCTTTTTTGCTTTACTTTCGCTGTTCAGTTTCTCAATGCTCGGACTTGTTCTTGCGACAAATATATTCCAGATGTATATTTTCTGGGAACTGGTTGGTGTATCATCTTACCTGCTGATAGGATTCTATTATCAGAAACCATCAGCTGTCAGTGCCTCCAAGAAAGCATTTATAGTGACCCGGTTTGCCGACCTTGGGTTTCTTATCGGAATTCTGATTCTTTCATTCAATACTAAAACATTTGATTTTATTACCCTTACCGATCCTAACGGACCTGCTATCGCGCAGGGGGGCGGTGTAGCTTTCATGGGTCTTTCGGTTATGACATGGTCAATGATATTCGTATATATGGGCGGTGTGGGTAAATCGGCAATGTTCCCGTTCCATATCTGGCTGCCTGATGCCATGGAAGGTCCTACTCCGGTTTCAGCCCTGATTCATGCTGCAACAATGGTTGTAGCGGGTGTTTACCTGGTTGCCAGAATGTTCCCCATTTATGTTTTATCAGCTCCTGCTGCACTGGAAGTGGTAGCATATGTAGGAGCTTTTTCTTCTCTTTTTGCTGCCATTATTGCATGCACACAAACTGACATTAAGCGTGTCCTTGCCTACTCAACAATGTCGCAGATAGGTTATATGATGCTGGCACTGGGCGTTTCAGGCTACGGTGGTCACGAAGGACTTGGCTTTATGGCATCAATGTTCCATCTTTCCACTCATTCAATGTTCAAAGCGCTTTTATTTCTTGGTGCCGGAGCAATTATACATGCTGTTCACAGTAATTTAATGACTGAAATGGGAGGACTTCGCAAGTACCTGCCAATCACACATATAACATTTCTTATTGCCTGTCTTACGATTGCCGGAATTCCTCCTCTGTCGGGATTCTTCAGTAAAGATGAAATACTTGCTGCGGCGTTCCACCACAATAAGTTCTTATTTGCAGTTGAATACTCTGTTGCAGGTCTTACAGCCTTTTATATGTTCAGGCTATATTTCAATATTTTCTGGGGAGAAGAGACTCATTACCATCATACCCCTCATGAGGCGCCTCTTACAATGACCATTCCATTGATCGTACTTGCTGCTGGTTCAGTGTTCGCAGGATTTATTCCGTTTAACGAACTGGTGACCTCTGACGGGAAAGCTTTCGAAACTGAGATTGAATGGATAGTTGCAGTACCTTCCGTGTTGATTGGCTTGCTGGGTATTGGTACTGCCTTTATTCTTTACGGGAAAAAGACCAATATTCCCGACCGACTGGCTGCGACATTTAAGTACACTTATAAGTGGGCTTACAATAAATTCTATATTGACGAGATATATCTTTTTATCGCTAAGAAAATAATATTCAGATATATATCTGAACCGGTTGCATGGTTTGACCGGCATATAGTTGATGGAATAATGAATGGAATAGCAGCAGTGACCCAGAATGTCTCTTTCAGGATCCGCGGATTTCAGTCGGGACAATTACAGAAATATGCATTTGCCTTTGTGTCAGGAGCAATATTGCTGACAATTTTATTCATTTACCTGTGGCCATGAACAATTATATAGATAAAGTTTATAACCTATGGATATTTTAACTCTGTTTATAGTAATTCCGGTCATAACTATTACCGGCATCGTACTAATAAAAGATATACGCCAGGTCCGGCTTGTAGCTGCTTTAGGGATGGGATTACAGCTGCTATTAGCTGCTGTCCTGGTATTCCTCTATGTTTCTGCCCGTCATGCCGGAAACACAGCTGAAATGCTATTTATTAAGGATATTACATGGTTTAAAAGCCTCAATATCCATTATGCAGTTGGTGTCGACGGGATTTCAGTAGCTATGATTGGCCTTACATCGATTGTCGTTTTTGCAGGTATTTTCGCATCCTGGGAAGTTGAGTTTCTTACGAAAGAGTTCTTTATATCGCTTATCCTTCTGGCCACGGGTGTTTTTGGTTTTTTCATCTCGATTGACCTGTTCACCATGTTCCTTTTTTATGAACTTGCGGTTATTCCGATGTATCTCCTCATTGGAATCTGGGGTAGCGGACCCAAAGAATATTCAGCAATGAAACTGACCCTGATGCTCATGGGAGCATCAGCTCTTCTTCTTTTGGGTATCCTTGGAATTTATTTTAATTCAGCACCTGATGGAGGCAATCTGACTTTCAACATACTTGAAATCTCCAAGGTAAAGATCCCAATGTCAGCCCAATACCTGTTTTTTCCTCTTACATTTGTTGGTTTTGGTGTTCTTGGTGCTTTATTCCCATTTCACACCTGGTCACCAGATGGTCACTCATCAGCTCCAACTGCAGTATCAATGCTACATGCAGGCGTTCTGATGAAGCTCGGTGGATATGGTGCATTCAGGGTTGCAATTTTCCTCATGCCTGAGGCTGCACAGGAATTATCCTGGATCTTTATCATACTTGCCTCAATAAGTGTAATTTACGGAGCATTTGGAGCAATAGTACAAAAAGATCTTAAATATATTAATGCCTACTCATCAGTAAGTCACTGTGGTCTGGTATTGTTTGCAATACTAATGATGAACAAGACTGCTATGAACGGAGCTATCCTCCAGATGATCTCCCATGGATTGATGACAGCACTTTTCTTTGCTCTTATCGGTATGCTTTATGGCCGGACCCATACGAGGTTGATCAACGAAATGGGTGGTCTGATGAAAGTTATACCTTTTCTTTCGGTTTGTTATGTAATAGCAGGTTTGGCTTCTCTGGGCCTTCCGGGGCTCAGCGGATTTGTTGCTGAAATGACAATATTTGTTGGTGCCTTCGAGCATCCGGACCTGTTTCACAGGATTGCAACTATTGTTGCAGTAACATCAATAGTTATTACTGCAGTTTATATCCTTAGGGTCATTGCCATCCTCTTGCTTGGTCCGACAACAAATGAACATTATGACCATTTTACTGATGCGAAATGGTTTGAGAAGCTATCCGTAGTGACACTTATAAGCTTTGTTGCTTTAATAGGTCTTGCACCTTTCTGGCTGTCTTCAATTATAGGAGTAAGCCTTCAACCTATTGTAGATAAAATTCTTGCTCTTAATCCTTTTTGAGTTCAACTTTATAAATATTTTGGATAAATATATAATATGAGTTTAGCAAATTTTTTAATAATGCGGCATGAATTGCTGCTGACAGCTGCAGCTCTGTTGGTTCTCATGGCTGAAATATTCTGGGATCCGGAAAAAAAGAAATCGATAAGTCTCTTTTCAGTAGTATTGTTTTTTCTTATCACGATAATTGGATTTCTGCCCTCTCCTTCAGGTTCACTTTTTGGAGGAATGTACGAATCTTCCAGTGTCAGACTGATAATGAAAAACATTCTTAACATTGGTGCGTTATTGGTTTTAATTCAATCAGTTACATGGCTTAATAAAGAAGAAAATTCTGAAAAGATTAGCGAGTATTTTATCCTTCTGATTTCGACTCTGGTTGGAATGAACTTTATGATTTCAGCAGGCCATTTCTTAATGTTCTATCTTGGAATTGAACTGGCAACAATTCCAATTGCAGCATTAGCTGCATACGACAGGTACAGTAACAAGTCTGCTGAAGCAGGGATTAAGCTCATTCTGATTTCGGCTTTATCCTCAGGTATCTTGCTGTATGGTTTATCAATGATTTATGGAACAACAGGAACCTTCTATTTCAATGAAGTCGCTAAACTCCTGACAAATAGTAATCTCCAGATTCTCGGATTCATATTTTTCTTTGCCGGTATGGCATTTAAGATTTCTATAGTCCCATTTCATTTGTGGACAGCTGATGTTTATGAGGGATCCCCCGTAAATATTACTTCCTATCTTTCTGTCATATCAAAAGGGGCTGCAGTTTTTATCTTTATTATAATACTTTTCACCGTATTTCCGATAATTATGGTGACATGGCAGAAAACTATCTATGTTACAGCTATTCTCACAATGACTATTGGAAACCTTTTTGCTATTCGTCAGCAAAATCTTAAAAGGTTTCTTGCATTTTCATCAATTTCACAAGCAGGATACATACTTCTTGGTTTTATCGGAGGCTCTCAGCTAGGGATGGCTTCGGTGATATACTATATTCTTGTTTATATATTCTCCAACCTTGCTGCTTTTGGTGTTGTAGCAGCAATATCAAATGCAACAGGAAAAGAAAAGATTGATGATTATAACGGACTTTACCAGAATAATCCTGGATTGAGTCTTGTTATGATCCTGGCATTGTTTTCTCTTGCAGGTATCCCTCCTTTTGCCGGTTTCTTCGGTAAGTTTTTTCTGTTTACTGCTGCTGCCCAAAAGGGTTTCTACATTCTTGTATTAATTGCAGTTTTGAATACCATAATATCGTTGTACTATTATCTGCTGGTAGTCAAAGCAATGTTTATAAACAAAAGTGATGTTCCAATTGAAAAATTCAGGAGTGATTTTCCGACCCGCCTGGCTCTTGGGATTTGTGTTGCAGGTATATTTGCTACAGGTTTTGCCAGCATCATCTTTGAGGTTATTAAAAATATGAGTTTCGGAGTTTAATCTTTACATTCAACCTTATGGCAATCAATAATGCAAAACATATCGTCAGCGAAATAGATGGTGTTCGTTGTACCATTGTTGAATCGGGAGTTAGTCTTGATAGAGTGGCCTTCCTAAGCGATCTGCTTCAATTCAACAACTTTGAGGTAAAGGAGATGATGATTCCTGCAGAAGTTGAAGGAGAGGAACCTAAGTATACTATCGGAGTTACTGATCTTATTTTCAACCCTGTTTTTTCCATTTATGAATGTCTTCTGAAAACCAGGGAGGGAAAATATGTGACCCCCGGTTACTGGAAACAGAAATGTGTTGATTGTGACACAAGATATTGGATCAGAAGGAAAGGTGCAAAGAAGACTATTGATGGTTAGAAAAAGGTTGAAGTCGTTTTCATTTTGTGCTTTGGAAGTTCCCTTAATAAATCATTTATAGATTATTGTCATTCCATATTTCCCATGCCTTTTCAGCCTGGGATTGAAGCATTCTTAAACCACTTATTATTTTGCATCCTCTCTCCTTTCCCTTTTTGAGAAATGAGGTGATCTCTGGATTATAAACAAGATCGAACAAAATATGTTTCTCATTAAGCAAATTATAATTGATATCCGGCTTACTATTAATGTCAGGGTACATACCAAGGGGGGATGTATTGACTATCAATCCGGTCTTATTTATTATGTCAGGGGTTAAATCAGAATAAGTCAAAAGGCCAGGTTTTCTGTTCCTGGAAACGAGCGTATAAGACAAACCAAGCCTATTAAGTACGAAGCAAACAGCCCTTGAGCTTCCTCCTGTACCCAGAACCAAAGCATTTTTTAATTCAGGTGTAACAGATGAAAATAAGGAATCCATTATACCTGTAACATCACTGTTATAACCATATAATTTCACCTGACCTCCTGTTCTTTTTATTTTCACTACATTAACAGCTCCGATCTCAGAGGCTTCAAGATCAATATTATCAATGTACTTTATAACCTCCGATTTATAAGGTATAGTAATGTTAAGCCCGAAAAGGGCCGGATCCGATAAGATCAGTTCAGAAAACTGATCAAGACTGGTTAAGGGGTAATTGTCATAAGAGCAATCAATAATCTGTTCTCTGGCAAATTTTTCGGTGAAAAATTTTTTTGAGAAAGAGTGCCCTAGAGGATATCCTATGAGGCCGAATTTTCTCATTTCATTGAAAATTGCCGGTTTATTGATACCACTAAAACATACTTATTTCAGTTCATCAGGAAGAAATTGGAAGAACGTATCTCCGCGAAGGCCGCAACGGAGCGACTCAAGAGGAATAATCTCATTTGGTGCTATATTACCAAGGTTCACATTTGCTCCAAAGTTTTTAATAAACCAGGCCTGCTGAGATTTCAGGGGAGCTTCCCAGATGACATTATCAATCTTTACATGTTCAGAGATTGCATTTATCAGAGGAGTATTGACAGAACCGTCATCGTTATAAATGCCGATTGTTCCTGATTCACGGGCTTCTGCTATAACCTTCACTGAGCCGGCTTTTAATTCGGATTTCATCATTTCAACCCATTCATCAGGTGAATAGACTACATCCTTTTTCTTCGATCCCACTTCAGAAATAACTGTGCCCCTTTCAGCCAGTATGCTTATATATTCAAGCTTCCTGTTATGCTCAATATCATATGATCCGTCAGACACTTCAACTAGTTCAATATCATGTTTATCAAGGAATTCAAGGTATTCACTGAACATTTTCCTTATAACGAACGCTTCAAAAAGTGTTCCGCCAAGATATGGTGTACAACCTGCTTTTTTATAGATCTTCAGTTTATTCTCAAAACCCGGAGTAAGCAAAGATGTCCCAAATCCAAGTTTAACAAAGTCGGTATATTCACTACCTACCGACATAAAATCTTCAGCTTCTCTTATACTTAAACCTTTGTCCATAACCATAGTTAAACCAGAATTTCTTGGCTTTGCCGGACGATCCGGAATATACGGAAGTATTTTTTTCATAAGGAAGTGATCAAAAGGTACAAGGTTCAAGGTTCAAGGTACAAGGCTCAGATAAGATTGTAGCTTTCCAGAAGTTTTTTGATTTTACGATTAAAAATATTACATGGAAATATTTCATCAAAATCTCTGAACAGATCTTTATCAACGTCCAGGGCTAACGATAAATGCCTGTAAGCTTTTTCCAAGCTTCCGGAATGTATATGAAATGAAGCAAGCAGATAATTGATTCCGGGTACATCCCCTATTATCTTATATGCTTTTTCAAGGTAAGGAAGAGCTTTTGGACCAAATCCGTCTTTAAGAATAATCTTGCCAAGATCAACCCATACTTCATTATAATATGCATCGAGCTTAAGCGCTTCCCTGTAACACCTCAAAGCAGCTTTTTTCTCTCCCTTCGCATAGTGAGCTTTACCGAGAAGATACCATATTTCCGGATTTTCATCATCCAGTCTTACTGCTTTTCTGAGAAAGATCAGGCTGTCATCGGGATTACCTGTATTAAGGGCTATAATACCGAGACCAAACCACGGATCAGCAAAATCAGGTGCAAGTTCGATAGCTTCCTGATAATATTTTTCAGCCAAGGTTATCTCATTTGTTTTTTCATAGCATTCAGCGAGATATGTCATAGCTTCGAAGCTGTCGGGCTCATTTTCAAGATATTCATGATAAACGGGAATAGCATCTTTAAACCTGTCAAGATTGCAGAGTATATTCCCCTTATTGAAAAGTGCAAAAGTATTTTGAGAGTTGACTGCAAGGGCATAATCATATGCTTCTAATGCTTTTTCATGTTGTTCAAGTTTATTATAGATAATCCCTAGATTATACCAGGCACTATCGGAGAATGGTTCATCCTCAAGGTATCTGAGATAATAAATTATGCTGTTCTCAAAATCTTCTGTTTTTTCATAAGCATAGGCCAGATCATAAAGATGTGCGTAAAAATCGGGTTCCAGCTCAACCAGCATTCTCAGATAAGGTACCAGATGCTCATAATAATTAAGGTTCTGCAATACTGAGGTTATTGAAAACAGGATGTTACCAATGTCATCGGAATCAAGGGTCAGAGAATAGTCAAACATCTTTTTAGCTCCCTGAATATCTCCCAGCATTCCAAAAGCAGTTCCTTTTGCTACGTAGATCTCGTGGTTCCCTGGTTCAATGTTTTCAAGTCTTTTCAGTATCCTGAGAGCCTCAACAGCACGACCTTTATCAAGCAAAACTCTGGCTTTTCTAAGCTGAATTGATACGGAATTAGGATGCTGTTCGGAAGCAAGTGTGGCAGCTTCAAAAGCTTTTATTGAGTTGTTGCTCTCAATATAATAGTCTATAATTGTCTCAAATTCAATAACATCAAAAAAATAGTTTTCATTATTTTTCTTCATGCGCTCGAATTTCTGGACGGCATTCTTTACCTCTTCCTCGTAGGAAAATCCGAATCTATCGTCTTCCATACTTGTAAAAATATAGTTTACAAAATTAATAACATTTTCATTAATCTGTTTTTTCCAGTTCTTAATTATCAACATTTTAACATTTTTTTAAACATCTATATTACAAGATAATACAGTCTTAACTCAATGATTTTTCTTCTTTTTTTATTTCCCAACGCAACCTGAAGAGGTAGTTTTTCATCTATTGTATAGAAAGAAATAATTTCAAACCTATATTTCTAATTTACCCTAAGAATTAACCTAAATTCTACCTCTGAAGAACCGGGCACAAACCCGGTTTTTCATTTTATATTAATATATTTGCAGGAAGGTCATTTCTTTTCTTAAACAACCATGAAATGAAAAAAATACTAGTTAACATTTCAATGTGTTTTGCTATATCAGCAGGGTTTCTTTCACTTACAAACTGCAAGAAGACTGAAAATCCAATTATATATCAAAAAGGTACCTTCCCCGATACAGTTGTAAATCTTTCAGACATCAATTCAACATATGATGACTATAATGTTGGTTTGTTCCAGTTATACGGAAATATCCCAATGGTATTTTCGAGCAACAGGGGAAGCTCTGGTGGACAGTTTGACCTTGTTCAGGGAGTCTTGTCATTTCTTTTTGATCAGACAAATGGAGCTTTTGGATTGGCTGATGAAATTTCCAGCAATACATTTATTACCAAACTAATAACCAAGGTAAATACACCGGGAAACGATTTCGGTCCGTATCGTCTTTACAGCTCTTTCGATGGGTATGAATATTTGTTATTGTCGTCGGTGAATAGCAATGGCAATCTTGACTTTTATTATACCAAGAATCGTCCTGTTTTTGGCAGCGTCATTCCGGAAGTAGAGGGACCCTTCCCTGCTAAACTCCTGAATACCAATGCTGATGAAGCTTATATCTGTTTTGATACAAACCAGGACTCAGCTTATTTCTCATCAAATGCTGAAGGTAATTTTGACATTTTTGTACATAAAAGGCCCTTTGAGTCAAGTATCGACACCTGGTTAAATCTTAATTATGAATCATCTGCAAAGGTCGACAGTTTAAACAGCAGCAGCGATGATAAATGCCCTCTGATTTATAAAAAGATAATGGTTTTTGCTTCTAACCGGCCAGGAGGAATGGGAGGCTATGACCTTTATTACTCAGTTTTCAGAAAAGGGAAATGGAGTTCTCCGGTTAATATGGGTCCACGCATAAATACTGCTTCAGATGAATTCAGACCAGTTATTGGAGGTTATTCAGATTTTATAAATCTTTTTATGATATTCTCTTCCAATAAACCGGGAGGAAATGGAGGATTTGATCTCTATTTCACAGGTATAGATTTCCCTGAGTAAAAGACCTGCAAATCGCTATTTCATGGCAGCTGCAAGGAGAGTATTTTTTAGCAGCGCGACTCTGGTCATTGGCCCGACCCCGCCTGGGACAGGTGTAATATAAGAGCATCTGGGAGCCACATTTTCAAAATCAACATCACCAACCAGTTTCCAGCCTGATTTTGTTTCAGGAGATTCAATACGGGTTGTTCCCACATCAATGACCACTGTACCAAACTTCACCATTTCAGCTTTTACGAAACCTGGTGAACCCATTGCTGCAACTATAATATCAGCTTCCTTTATGAAGTTCTGGATATTTTTTGTCCGGCTGTGTACCACCGTAACTGTTGCGTCCATTCCTTTCTGGGAAAGGAGAATACTCAGCGGTCGGCCAACAATATTGCTTCGCCCAAGTATAACGCAATATTTTCCTGAAGTTTCAATTTTATACCTTTTAAGAAGTTCAACAATTCCATAAGGAGTGGCAGGCAGGTATCCGGGAAGACCAATGACCATCTTCCCTAAATTGACCGGATGAAAACCATCTGCATCCTTTGTCGGATCAATTGCCTCGATTACCCGGTTCGCTGAAATATGTTTTGGCAATGGAAGCTGAACAATGAAACCGTCAATGTCATCATTATCATTCAATTCAGCTATTCTTTCAAGCAGTTCATTCTCAGATGTTTCGTTCCCAAGTCTTATAAGTGATGATTTGAATCCGACCTCTCTGCAGTCTTTTACCTTGTTGGCTACATAGGTCTCGCTTGACCCGTTGTTACCCATCAGTATTGCTGCAAGATGAGGAATTTTTTTACCTTCCTTAACGAGCCTGGCGACTTCTACGGCTATTTCCTGTTTAATTTCGGATGCTATCTTCTTTCCGTCAATAAGATTGTACATATTTCCGATTATTTTTTACCAATCATTCTGGCAACGTTTCCTCCTTTGGTCATCATCTTCATCATTCGTCTGGTCTCATCGAACTGCTTCAGAAGCTTATTCACTTCCTGAACAGAGGTACCGCTCCCCAGCGCAATTCTTTTACGACGACTTCCGTTTAGGACAACCGGATTTACTCTTTCCTCAGGAGTCATACTTCTGATTATGGCTTCAATTCCTTTAAATGCATTATCATCAATATCAAGATCTTTCACTGCTTTGCTTACGCCGGGTATCATCGACATAAGATCTTTCACATTACCCATTTTCTTGATCTGTTGTATCTGAGCTATGAAATCATTGAAATCAAACTGATCTTTGGCAATTCTCTTCTGAAGCTTTCTTGCCTCTTCAGCATCATATTGCTCCTGTGCTTTCTCAACCAGAGAAACGATATCACCCATTCCAAGGATCCTGTCAGCCATACGCTCAGGATAAAAGATATCGATTGCATCCATTTTTTCACCGGAGCTTACAAACTTAATTGGTTTGTTTACAACCGATTTAATTGATAAGGCTGCACCACCACGAGTATCTCCATCGAGCTTGGTTAATACAACTCCATCAAAGCCAAGCCGTTCGTTGAATTCCCTGGCTGTGTTGACTGCATCCTGACCTGTCATGGAATCGACAACAAAAAGAACTTCATGAGGATTGACTGCTTCCTTGATGGAAGAAATCTCTTTCATCATCTCCTCATCGATAGCCAAACGACCGGCAGTATCAATAATAACCACGTCGTATCCCTTTATTTTTGCCTCTCTTATCGCGTTTCTAGCAATCTGAATGGGGTTCCTGTTTCCATCTTCCGTGTAAACGGGGACTTCAATCTGTGTTGCAATAATCTTAAGCTGCTCAATAGCTGCGGGCCTGTAAATGTCACCGGCTACAAGGAGTGGATTTTTACCCCTTTTACTCTTTACCCATTTAGCAAGCTTTCCGCTGAAGGTTGTTTTTCCAGATCCCTGGAGACCCGCGATAAGTACAATTGAAGGATTGGTCTTAATATCAATGTCAGATTTATCTCCGCCCATCAGGTCAACCAGTTCATCATGGACAATCTTCACCATCATCTGTGACGGATTGACAGAATTCAGGACCTCCTGACCCAATGCCTAGTTTTTACTGTATCTGTAAACTGCTTGGCAATCTTAAAGTTAACATCAGCATCAAGCAGAGCCCTTCGTACTTCCTTAAGTGTCTCAGCAATATTTATTTCAGATATCCTGCCCTGTCCTTTCAGAATTTTAAAGGATTTCTCCAGCCGTTCACTTAAATTTTCAAACATATATTAATAAGGTACATTTTTTTGATAAATACTACATTCTTTCCGGCATTTCAATACCTAACAGCCACATCCCTGAGAAAAGAACCTCGCTGGTAACTTTCGAAAGGTAGAGCCTGAAATTTCTTAAGACTTTATCTTCTTCACCCAGGATTGAAAAATCATGATAAAACTGGTTATATTCTTTCGAAAGATCATAGCAATAATTTGCTATCAGGGCTGGGCTGTACCCTGAAGCCGCTTCAGAAACTATATCGGTGAATTTCCTCAGTAGTTTTACGAGATCTATTTCCTTTATTCCGGGTCTTACATTGGCAATAACAGCCGGATCGAGGTTGATCCCCATCTGATCAGCTTTTCTGAAAACTGACTTTATCCTCGCAAAGGTATATTGTATAAAAGGGCCTGTATTACCATTGAAATCAATTGATTCGACAGGATTAAATATCATGTTTTTGCGGGGGTCAACTTTAAGGATAAAATATTTAAGTGCGCCAAGTCCGATCTTCCTGAATATATCTTCTTTTTCCTCTTCAGAATAATCTGTCAGTTTCCCAAGTTCAAGTGAAACTTCCCTTGCAGTATCCTTCATCTCCTTAATAAGATCATCAGCATCTACAATGGTTCCTTCGCGCGATTTCATCCTCCCTTCAGGAAGCTCCACCATTCCATATGAAAAATGGATTAGTCCGTCGGCCCAATTGTAACCCATTTTCTTCATCAGAGACCTAAGCACCTGGAAATGATAATTTTGCTCATTCCCAACTACATAAAGGGTCTTATTGAAACTATAATCTTCAAACCTGGCGACAGCAGTACCAAGGTCCTGTGTCATATAGACAGCTGTCCCATCGGATCGAAGGAGCAGCTTCTGATCAAGTCCTTCAGATGAAAGATCGGCCCAGATTGAACTATCATTATTCCTGAATAGGATATTCTCCTTGAGAGCTGACAGGACAATTTTTTTACCTGTTATATAAGTTTCTGATTCATAGTATATCCTGTCAAAATCCACACCCAGCATTTTATACGTCCCATCAAATCCTGAGTAAACCCAGGAATTCATCATCTTCCACAGATCAACAACCTCTTTGTCGCCAGATTCCCATTTTAGCAACATTTCTCTGGCCTCCAGGATCAGAGGAGCAGAATTCCTTGCATCAATTTCACTCTGCCCATTAAGCATAAGTTCCTCAATCTGGGCCTTATACTCTTTTTCAAACTTCACGTAGTACTTACCTACAAAATGGTCTCCTTTTATTCCTGAAGATTGGGGTGTCTCACCATCCCCATATTTCTGCCATGCCAGCATTGACTTGCAAATGTGGATGCCGCGGTCATTGACTATATTGGTTTTGATTACTTTATGTCCGCAGGCAGAAAGGATGCGGTAAAGCGAATATCCGAGCAAGTTATTACGTATATGACCGAGATGCAGGGGCTTATTAGTGTTTGGAGATGAATACTCAACAAGTATGACCTCAGGATTTGCAACCTGACAATTTCTGAAAAGGTTTTTTCCAGATGACATTTCTGCAAAATATTCTATCCACCATCTGTCAGAAATCTCCAGGTTCAGAAATCCTTTAATTACATTAAAGCCTGAAACTGCCGGAAAATACTTAATGAGATAATTACCAATATTTTTCCCGGTCTGTTCAGGAGTGTTTTTAGAAAAACGCAATAGGGGAAATACCACCAGGGTGAAATCCCCTTTGAAATCTTTTCTTGTTTCCTGCAGCTGGATCAGGTTATCGGTTACATCGCTGTTATAAAGGACCTTAACAGCTTCTTTGATTTTATCCTTTAAAACAATCTCCATTATAGTCTAAAAAATTCTGCCTGCAAATATAACATTTTAATAGCACTGACGTATAAGCCCACGAATAACGGAACTAAAGGATCCCTATTTTCATGTCAGCAGTTTTATTTTATACAAACAGACAGTTTTATTTGACAACCGATCATTTCTTTTTGATGAAAATATCTATAGAAATAAAAAGATGTTATAATTTTGAATATGATATTTAAGAAGAATAAAAGGAATAAAATAATCGAGCCCGTTATGAAGGAGCTAAAAAATATGTTTGTTGAGCCAACGGAAAAAACACCATTGATTGATTTAAACTATTTAACCGGTGAACTTATCCTTTCAGGTAAGTCTATTCCAATCAATGCTCCCAGGATTTTTGAACCAATACTTGAATGGGTAAAAGAATATATCAAAAATCCCAGACAAACTACAAATTTAAGGTTAAATCTCGAATACTTCAACACTGCGTCTTCAATTTGGCTCGCAAAAATAATCAAAGCTCTCGGGGGAATAAATAATCCTGAAAGCGTCCTTTTCCTTCATATTTATTTCCCGATTGAGGATTTTGATGATATTGATGATATTAAAGATGATCTCAGCCCAGTTATTGATGTTATCAGCAGTGCCACAGTTAGTGTTGGCTTAAAGATATACGGGACCGATGAGAATAGTAAGATTATTAAGGAATCCATGATCTTTATATAGGCTCTCCTTTCGAATTTTGTTCAGCCAATAGACAATCTTATAATTTTTTGACCTAACTTTATTACGGTAATTAATTGCATTACATTATGCGAAGAGTATGTTTTGTTCTGCTTTCAATTTTTATCGTTATGGAAACATTTTCCCAGGAAAAGTCAACTGACAGGCAACCGGTTGCTGCCGGACGATTTTACGCAGCAGATAAAGTAACACTTTCAAAAGATATATCGCAACTTTTTGAAAGCTGTATTAAGGTACCATCGAAGCTTAAAGTGAGGGCTATAATCAGTCCCCATGCAGGTTACGTCTTCTCAGGGAGAGTGGCTGCTGCTGCCTATTCTGCAATAGACAGGAACACAACCTACAAGAATATATTTATTATCGGTTCAAGCCATATTATGGCATTCGACGGTGCCTCGGTATATAACTCCGGGGATTTTATTACACCGCTCGGTAAAATGATAGTGAATAAAGAAATAGCCAATAAACTGAAAAATGAAAACAAATTGTTCAATTTTCCGGTTACTGCTCATCTTCAGGAACATAGTCTGGAAGTTCAGATACCTCTTATTCAGTATTATTTCAGCAATAATACTATGATAGTCCCAATAATCATTGGCACAAATAATATAAATAGCATTAAAAAAATAGCTGAGATATTAAAACCATGGTTCACTTCTGAGAATCTGTTTGTAATAAGCAGCGATTTTTCACACTATCCATCATACAACACAGCAGTTGAAGTTGATAATTCCACAGCCAACAGTATTGTCACAGGAAATCCACAGAATTTCCTCGATGTTCTTAAGAAAAACTCATCCAGAAATGCTCCGGGTTTATCTACAAGTATGTGCGGATGGACTTCGGGACTCCTCCTCCTTTATCTTGCTGAAGGGGATGACCTTCTTGAGTTTAAACGGATAGATTACTGTAATTCAGGCGATTCGAAATATGGCAACAAAGATGAAGTAGTTGGCTATAATGCAATTGAATTGACTGAAAAAAACAATAAAACATCCACACCAAAGAATCTGGCTGATGAAATAAGATTTTCGGATGAAGAAAAAGACGAACTCATAACGATTGCCAGAAATAATATAAAATCGATTTTATACGATCAAAAGAGATTACCGGTTGATAAGGAGACTTTACCTGAGATTTTTAAAAAGCCTCTTGGAGCTTTCGTAACTTTAAAAATAAACGGAGCCCTGAGAGGGTGCATCGGGAGATTCATTTCCTCGGATCCGCTCTATGAAGTTGTTTTAGAATCTTCACAATCTTCTGCTTTTGAAGATCCCCGCTTCTCTCCTCTTACAAAAGAAGAATTTTCCAGGACAGAGATAGAAATAACCGTTCTTGGACCTTTGAAGAAAATTGACAATATCAAAGAGATAGTATTGGGAAGACATGGCATTTATATAAAAAAAGACTTCAGAACTGGCACTATGCTTCCTCAGGTTGCTACAGAAAATGGTTGGAGCGTAGAAGAGTTTCTGGGATATACCTCCCGTGATAAAGCCGGACTCGGATGGGACGGATGGAAAAATGCAGAACTATTCATTTATGAAGGGATAGTACTTGAAGAAAAGAAAAAGTAACTATGTATCATGTTATTGGAACAGGGTTTACTGCAATAGTTCTTTATCTTATCAGTTATTTTTTTTACCGGAATGGCTTTTACACCTTGCAGGTTCACAGGAGACTCTGGAACTCCATTCTTGCTGTAGCTTTTGTTTTTACAGCTCTGGCAGGTCTTTTCCTTGCGCTCCAGGTAAACTACAAATGGAACATCCCTATAATTAAATCGATCCTTAAATGGCATGTGGAGTTTGGTATTGGTATGGCAACAACAGGGATCTTCCATTTGCTATGGCATTTCACCTATTTCAGGCAGTTTTTTAAAAAAAAGGAATTAACTCCCTTATACGACAATATCCGGAAAACTGATTCTACAGATATTGTAATGAATCTTTTCATCGTTGGTTTTATCAGCTCATCTATCCAGCTTTTACTATTAAAGGAGATGATGAATATATCAGGTGGTTATGAACTGATTGCAGGTACCTTTCTTGGATCCTGGCTCATCGGATCGGCAACAGGAGCAGCAATGGCAGGAAAATCGCCCCTTAATGATATCAGAAAAATAAACCTGATCTTCTCCATAAGTCCTGTGATTTCTATATTCCTTTTACTGATATTATCAAGACTCTACCTGAAATCAGGTGAGACTCCATCCTTTCTTGTAAGTATGGTATATACATTTCTTGTTCTGATCCCTTTTTGTTTTGTTTCGGGATTTACTTTTGTTAAACTTATTTCAATTGCCAGAACAATAAAAGATTTCATCCCCGGGAAATCGTTTTCAGTTGAAACAACCGGTGGAATTGCAGCTGGTATTACAATATCCCTACTGAGTTCCGGGGTGTTGAACACTTATCAGATGATCTTATTGATAATTATCTCGGGCCTTTCTTATGTACTCTTCTCCTTTTTTCTAAAGAACAAAAGAATGCGGTTATTTGTAAAATTCATAATACTTGGAATTACTTCAATAATAATTATCTCAAGTCCTGACATAATTTTCAGGCAATTATTACTTCGGGGAATAAATGTTACCGGTTCAGAGGAGACACCATATGGAAATATAACCAAAGCAGAGTATGGTGGGGAAGAGAGCATTTATTACAATCAGAGACTTCTTACTTACAATGACGATGCTATTGAAAGAGAAGAAGATATCCATTATACCTTGCTGCAAAGTGAAAAACCCGAAAGAATTCTTATGATTTCCGGATCTATAAATTCTCACCTGCCCGAAATAATGAAATATCCGGTTAAAAAGGTTGTTTATGTAGAAAGGGATCCTGCATTGACTAAACTTGAAAAGTCATCTGCAGTTGGCGGATTCAAAGATTTAATTGTTGAAAATGATGATGCTTTCAGCTATGTCAGGAAAACCAGGGAAAAATTTGATGCTGTAATAGTTCTCCTTCCACCGCCCTCCACTCTTCTTTTGAACAGGTATTATACAATCGAATTCTTTGCTTTAATAAAGAAAAGACTTGAGCCGACAGGTATTTTCAGCTGTTCACCCGGAATCAATCCAAATTATCTTAATAAAGAATCAGTGAATCTCTATTCAACTGTTTATAATAGTCTCGTTGCAGTATTTAAAAATGTTATCCCGGTTGCCGGGAATAAACTGTATTTTATTGCTTCCGACAAGAACCTTTCCACAGCATTTTGTGAACTTACCCTGAAGAAAAATATCAGTAACGTTTATGTAGGTCCCGATTTTCTTTCAGACGATCTTATCACTGCAAAATCAAACGAGGTTATCTCTTTAATGGACAAGAAAATAAAACTTAATAAATCGGCATTACCGGTTGCCAGTTTTTATTATCAATCCTATAATCTCAGCAAAAATCTCAATGAGAAGATACCTGCAATTGTTTTGCTGGTACTGGCCTTCGCTTTACCTTTACTTTTAATAAAAAGGAAAAGTCTGATGATGTACTTCAGCGCTTCTGCCCTTGCCGGATTTGAAATAATTGTTTTGCTGATACTTCAGCTTACCATGGGGAATATGTACCAGCTTACAGGAATGATTCTTGCCGGACTTATGGCCGGATTAGCAGTTGGCTCAGGAATAAAGATCAGATTTCTTGATGATCATTCATTCGGACTAAAAACCACATTACTATTATTTTTCTATCTTATTATGGGATTTGTGATAACCAGCATTCTGACTTTAAAAGGAGGATTTGGAGTTGTCTGTTTAATAGTTCTGTCAGCCTTTCTCCCTGCCCTACTGACAGGTAATCTTTTTCGTGAATTTACTCTGCGAAAGAACGGAGATTCTGATCCTTCAGTTGTTTACAGCGCTGACCTTGCAGGATCAGCTTTAGGATTCATTCTTTTCTCTGGTCTTGTTGTTCCGGTTTTTGGAATAAAAGTCTCCCTGTTTTTGCTGTCGTTACTGATATTTACCGGTTTTCTGTTTGGTACAGTAAGAAACAAATAGTAGATTTATTTAATTTTGAGAATCTCATGTGTAATAACTATGCAAAATGAAAATTGTGATATCGGGAAACGCGAATTTCTGAAGAAATGCATTGCATTATCAGCAGGGATGATATGCCTTTCGGGTACTGAGGTCATTTCACAAATAGCTCCCGCCGGTCAGGATGTTTATAAGAAAGTAGCTATGTTCCAGGACGAGACTGCCAGGGGAATTATGTGCAGGATCTGTCCAAATGAATGTGTTCTGAAAGAAGGCGAATTAAGCAAATGCAATAACCGGAAAGTGTATAAATCAAAACTTTATACTCTTGCATTTGGTAATCCTTGTTCTGTAAATGTCGATCCGATCGAAAAGAAGCCTTTATATCATTTTCTTCCAGGATCAAGAGCATTTTCAATTGCTACAGCTGGATGTAATCTGGTCTGCCTGAACTGCCAGAATTGGACCATTTCACAAATAAGTCCCGATAAGACAAGGAACTACGATCTGATGCCGGAAGAGGTAGTTCAGGAGTGTATTAATAAAGGGTGTAAATCAATTGCATATACTTATTCCGAGCCGATGACCTTTTATGAATATGTTTACGAGACTGCAACTCTGGCAAAGAAAGCCGGCATAAAAAATATAGTCAAATCCAACGGATACATATACCCGGAACCGCTTAAGAAACTCTGTAGTGTAATTGATGCTGCCAATATCGATCTTAAGGCTTTCAGCGAAAGCACTTATCTGAAACTTTCAGGAGGTAAATTACAGCCCGTGCTTGATTCACTTAAAGTATACCAGGAAATGGGTGTATGGCTTGAAATCACAAATCTTGTTGTTCCGACCTGGACAGATGATTACGATGAAATCAGAAAAATGTGCAGATGGCTTAGCAACAATGGGTTTAAAAAAACGCCCTTGCATTTCAGCAGGTTCTACCCTACCTACAAGCTGGAACAGCTACCCCCCACTCCCGTTGAAATTCTTAACAAAGCATCACAGATTGCCGTGGAGGAAGGATTAATATTTGTATATACCGGTAATGTACCGGGAAATGAAATTTCGGATACAAAATGTCCCTACTGCAATAATAAGGTTATTGTCCGGCAGGGCTTCAGGGTTGCTGCAAATAACCTGACAAATGGGAAATGCAATAAATGTGGCAATGCAATTGAAGGAATATGGAACTGATAATCAATTAGTTTTTTACCTTTTTATAAAACTATTCCCATCTAAATGAAGCAAGCTGAGGCAAAGGAACGGATTGAAAAGCTCCGCAGGGTAATTGAGGAACATAATGATAGATATTATGTTTTTCCTGAGCCTGTAATTTCAGATTTTCAGTACGATATTCTGTTAAACGAACTCAGTACTCTTGAGAAAAAATTCCCTGAATTTATTACAGAGAACTCTCCTACCCGCAGGATTGGCAGTGATATCACTAAAGAGTTCGAACAGCATCAGCACAGGTATCCGATGCTTTCACTCAATAACACTTACAGCGAAGAAGCAGTGAGGGAATTTGACACATCAATAAACAGAACCACTTCAGAATCAATTGAATATGTCTGTGAACTAAAATTTGACGGAGCTTCAATCAGCATTACCTATAAAAACGGTGCACTTTTCAGGGCAATAACAAGAGGTGATGGCAATAAAGGCGATGATGTTACATTAAATGTCAAAACTATTAAAAGCATCCCGCTGAAGATAACTGATAAAAAAATACCGGCTGAGTTTGTGATAAGAGGTGAAATCGTTATACCAAGGACAGTTTTTAACAAGTTAAATGATGAGAGAATAAAAGCAGAGCTACCTCCTTTTGCCAATCCACGGAATACTGCTGCAGGTACTCTTAAACTACTTGATCCAAATATTGTGGCTTCAAGATCTCTTGATTGCCTGGTCTATTTTCTTCTTGCTGAAGAGCCTCCTCATGACAATCATTATGATAATTTAAAAGAGGCCTTAGGATGGGGTTTCAAGGTACCTGAAACTTTAAGATTATGCAGGAACATTGATGAAGTATTTCAATTTATATCTTACTGGGAATTAGAACGGAAAAATCTTCCTTATGATACTGATGGAGTTGTCGTTAAAGTTAACTCCCTGAGTCTGCAGCAAGAACTTGGGTTTACAGCCAAATCGCCTCGGTGGGCGATAGCATACAAATATAAGGCAGAGGTGGCATCAACAAAGTTGCTATCAGTAGTATTCCAGGTCGGCAGAACAGGAGCTGTTACCCCTGTCGCAAATCTCAAACCGGTACTTCTTTCCGGATCAACTGTTAAACGGGCTACTCTTCACAATGCTGACCAGATTTTCCTTCTTGACCTGCATCTTAACGATATGGTTTATGTTGAAAAGGGAGGCGAGATTATACCAAAAATTGTTGGTGTTGATCATTCATTCAAAAATGAACAAAGTCAGAAAATAACATTCATTAACACTTGTCCGGAATGCGGAACAGTTCTGATCAGGAATGAAGGGGAAGCTAACCATTTTTGTCCAAACTATTTACACTGTCCTCCTCAGATAAAGGGGAGGATTGAACATTTTATAAGCAGGAAAGCAATGGATATTGATGGACTGGGTGAAAAAACAGTTGATCTGCTTTTCAATAAAGGGCTAATCAGAAACTTTGCTGATCTGTACGATTTACGTTTAGAACAGTTGGTTCCTCTTGTGAGGATGGGTGAAAAATCAGCCGCCAACATTCTGAAAAGTATCCGGAAATCCATTGACACTCCGTATCACAGGGTGCTTTTTGCTCTTGGTATCAGACATGTCGGAGAGACTGTTGCGAAGACAATCTCCGGTAAATTCAGATCATTAGATGACCTGTTGAAAGCTGATCTTGAAGAGCTGACAACTGTTCGTGAAATTGGTCCAAAAATTGCTTCAAGCATAATTTCATTTTTTTCCGACGAAGAAAACCTGGAGATTATACAACGACTTAAGTTAACCGGAATTAAATTCAGCAGCGAAAAAGAAGATCGTCAGGCCGGGACATCACTTAATGGTAAGACAATTGTTATTTCAGGAGTTTTTCAAAGACACACCCGTGATGAATATAAAGAGCTTATAGAAAAGAATGGTGGAAAAAATTCTTCTTCAATCTCCGGAAATACCTCCTTCATCCTTGCTGGTGACAATATGGGCCCCTCCAAAAAAGAGCAAGCTGAGAAGCTTGGAGTGCCAACTGTAAACGAGATCGAATTCCTGAGAATGATTGGCGAAGAATAATAAGTTTACAATACTGACTTTAATAAAAAACTGTTAGGTTTGCACCATGGAATTATTCAAAAATATCAGGTTAAAAACTGGAAAGGCTATACTTTCATGGAAGGTAGCCAGTATGAAGAGAAAACCATTTTATATCAATCTAAACAATATTAAAAACATTGGAATAGTCTGGGATGCATCCAGTCCAGAAGATTTTTTGTTGTTATCGAGGTTTCATCAGAAGATGAATGAACGTAATATAAGTGTAGAAATTCTGGGTTTTTTCCCCGGGAAAGATCTTCCCGATCAATACACAGCAATAAGGTATATGACCTGCTTAAAGAACCATGAAGTGGATTTTTTTTACCGTCCTATTTCATCTGAGGTCACTTCTTTTATTAACAACCGTTTTGATGTCATGATTGATATCAATTTCAAAAAACTGTTTCCTCTTTTATACATTTCTTCTTTATCAGTGGCAGGGTTAAAGGTTGGTTTAGCTGACTCTGAACCTGAAGTCTCTCAATTCGACCTTATGATAAAGTTAAAGAACCCGGTCAACGTTGAAAATTACCTTTCCCAGGTTCTATATTATCTGGAAATGATTAATTCAGAATCGGCGAAAACAGCTGTTTAAATACTGACAAAATGAAAAAATTCAAAGGTACAGGTGTTGCAATAGTCACGCCATTTAAAAATGACTCCAGTATCGATTTTGCCGCATTAGGCCGGGTAATCAATCATGTTATTAACGGGGGAGTCAATTATATTGTGGCAATGGGAACCACCGGGGAATCCGTTACACTTACCGGGGAAGAAAAGAAGGCTCAGATCTCATATGTCAATGAAGCAATTGATAATCGTGTGCCCTTAGTAGTTGGTATCGGTGGAAACAACACACAGGAAATTATTAACAGTCTCAGACATACTGATCTGACAGGTGTTGACGGAGTATTATCGGTTGCTCCATATTATAATAAACCCAACCAGAGGGGGCTGTTTCAGCATTTTAAAGCCATTGCAACATGGAGTCCTCTGCCCGTTATTATTTATAATGTGCCCGGCAGGACAGGCTGTAATGTTTCTGCAGAAACCTGTCTGCAACTTGCTCATGAATGTGAAAACATAGTTGCCGTCAAAGAAGCTTCCGGTGATATAACTCAGATAATGAAGATCATAAAAGGTAAGCCGGAAAACTTTAATGTCATTTCAGGTGATGACATGATGACAATCCCAATAATAGCAGCAGGAGGATCAGGTGTAATATCCGTACTGGCAAATGCATTTCCGGCACAGACCACTGAAATAGTTACTAATTCCCTGAAATTTAATTTTAAATCTGCCCGTGATTTACAGTTCCGTTTCCTCGAAATGATAGAATTGCTGTTTATCGAAGGTAATCCTGCCGGTGTTAAAGCAATGCTTAGTGTAATGAATCTTTGTCAGAATAACCTCAGGCTTCCCCTGGTTCCAGTCAGCAGGACAATTTATTCAAGAATCCAGAAAGCAATCGAAGAAATCAACAAAAGCTGATCATTTATTAACTCTGGCATCCGGAGCTGAAGTTTGCTGAATGCCATGACATTGCTTATATTTCCTCCCACTACCGCAAGGACATGGATCATTTCTACCTACTTTTTTATCCACCCTAACGGGCTCAACTTTTTGATTTTTTTCTGCTCCTCCTCCTCCTCCTGTGCTGCTATATTGTGAAAAATCACTTTTTGAGGTCCGGTACTTGCTCATGTCAACCTGCCGTCTGCGTTGTGCTTCTTTTACCTGGTCAGGATCCTGAGTGGGAATGTGGCCTTTCATCAATGTACTTACTACATCCTTATTCACTTTATTGAGCATCGTCTTAAACAGCTCAAATGATTCAAACTTATAAATCAGTAATGGATCTTTCTGTTCATATGTCGCATTCTGAACCGATTGTTTAAGCTCATCCATCTCCCGGAGGTGTTCTTTCCATGCATCATCTATGGTCGCCAGTACAACTGTCTTTTCATATGATTTAGCCAATTCTTTCCCTTCCGATTCGGCAGTAGCCTTAAGATTGGTTACAACCTGGAATACCCTTACCCCATCTGAAATTGGCACAACTACGTTTTCGTAAACATGGGACATTCTTTCATAAACATCCTTCAATACCGGATATGCCTGCTGTGAAATTGTATCAACCTTTCTTTTATAGGTATCAAGAACTTTTGAATAGACTTTTTCAGTAACCTGTTCTGAATCACTCTTCTGGAAGTCCTCAGAAGGAACAGGTGAATCCATTGAAAATGAACGAATAAGATCAAATTCAAAGTTTTCAAATTCACCATCTTTATGATAGGTATCAACAAGATTCTCAGTAACATCAAACATCATATTTGCGACATCGACCGTTAATCTTTCACCCAGGAGTGCATGACGTCTCTTTTTGTAGATGACTTCTCTCTGTGAATTCATTACGTCGTCATATTCCAAAAGCCTTTTTCTAATGCCAAAGTTGTTTTCTTCGACTTTTTTCTGTGCCCGTTCGATAGATTTTGTGATCATGGGATGCTGGATCATCTCACCGTCTTTCAGTCCAAGCTTGTCCATTATTCCTGCAATTCTTTCTGAGCCAAACAGTCTCATAAGTTCATCTTCGAGGGATACAAAAAACTGGGAAGAGCCAGGGTCTCCCTGCCGTCCTGAGCGGCCACGCAGTTGCCTGTCAACCCTCCTGGATTCATGTCGTTCGGTACCTACAATTGCCAGACCTCCTGCATTCCGGACGTCAGTTGTAAGCTTAATATCGGTTCCACGTCCAGCCATATTGGTTGCAATAGTAATTGTTCCCGTTTTCCCTGCCTCAGCAACAATTTCAGCTTCTCTCTGGTGCAGCTTTGCATTCAGTACATTATGCTTAAGACCTTTCATTTTAAGCATCCGGCTCAGCAATTCGGATATTTCAACAGATGTTGTTCCCACAAGAACAGGACGCCCTTGCTTGTTCATTTCAACTATCTCCTCTATAACTGCATTGTACTTTTCCCTTTTTGTCTTATAAACAAGATCTTCCCGGTCGTTCCTGATTACAGGTCTATTGGTCGGAATTACAACTACATCAAGTTTATATATATTCCAAAACTCTCCTGCCTCAGTCTCAGCAGTTCCTGTCATCCCTGCAAGCTTATGGTACATTCTGAAATAGTTCTGAAGAGTTATTGTGGCATAGGTCTGAGTGGCTTCTTCAACTTTTACATTCTCCTTTGCTTCAATTGCCTGGTGAAGCCCGTCAGAATACCTTCGACCCTCAAGAATACGGCCTGTTTGTTCATCAACAATCTTTACCTTATTATCTATCACAACATACTCGATGTCCTTATCAAAAAGAGTCCATGCCTTAAGCAGCTGTGTCATTGTGTGAACTCGTTCCGATTTAACCGAATAATCCTGAAGCAGTTCATCTTTCATTTTAAGCTTCTCGCGATCAGTCAGGCCGGCTTTTTCCAGATCGGCGATTTTTGAACCAACATCGGGAAGAATAAAAAAACTTGCATCTTCAACTGAAGTAGAAATAAGATCGAGTCCCTTTTCAGTAAGCTCGATGGAATTTGCTTTTTCATCAATAATAAAGTAAAGCTCATCAGTTGCCTTAGGCATCTCTTTGCTGTTGTTCTGCATATAGAAGTTCTCCGTTTTCAGCAGAAGCGACTTATTTCCCTCCTCACTTAAGAACTTGATAAGTGCATTGTTTTTAGGAAGGCCTTTGTAGGCCCTAAGGAGAAGCAAACCACCTTCTTCGTTCTTATCTTCAGAAATTAGCTTTTTTGAATCAGCAAGCATTTGTGTAACAAGCTTTTTCTGAGAACTAACCAGCTTATCAACTTTTGGCTTAAGTTCGTCGAATTGCTGTGTATCGCTTTTGGCGGTAGGACCTGAAATAATAAGGGGAGTACGGGCATCATCGATAAGAACTGAGTCAACCTCATCTACAATAGCGTAATGATGTTTCCGTTGTACAAGGTCTTCCGGATTAATTGCCATATTATCCCTGAGGTAGTCAAAACCAAATTCGTTGTTTGTTCCAAAGGTAATATCAGCATTGTATGCTTTTCTCCTGTCAGCAGAATTTGGCTGATGTTTATCGATGCAATCTACCGTCAGGCCATGAAACTCATAAATCGGGCCCATCCACTCAGAGTCGCGTTTTGAAAGATAATCGTTGACCGTTACAATATGAACGCCTCTTCCGGCAAGAGCATTAAGAAATACCGGAAGAGTAGCAACAACTGTTTTTCCTTCACCGGTACCCATTTCAGCAATCTTCCCTTTATGAAGTGCAACACCACCAATTAGCTGAACATCATAATGGACCATATCCCAGATTATCTCATTACCCCCGGCGATCCACCTGTTATTCCAGCAGGCCGTTTCACCCTTAATCATAATACTTTCCCTTGTGGCAGCAAGATCCCTGTCGTATTGACGAGCTGTGACTTCAAGGACACTGTTTTCTTTAAACCTTCTTGTAGTCTCCTTAATTAGTGCAAACGCCCTCGGAACGCATAGGTCGAGTATTTTTTCGAGCTTTTCATTGATAAGCTTTTCTATCTTATCAATTTCATTATAAATCTCCTCTTTCCTGTAAACATCCTCCTCCAGTTCTGACTTTTCCTTAAGCAATCTTATCTCATTTTCATCAGGTTCAATTTCACTAAGAATCTCCTTTTTAAGCTCTGTTGTCTGGTCCCGCAACTGATCATTTGACAAATTTGTCAATTTATCAAACTCCTGATGGATATTTTCGACATAAGGGCTAATCTCCTTCATATCTCTCTCATATTTATTCCCCAGGAAAAGACCCAGTATATTATTTATAATGCTCATTTTTAACTGTTTTACAGATTTTCAAAATACGACGCAAAATTACCTATTTTCAAATAAAGATTTTAAAAAATCGATTTAATTATGTTTGTAAGCCTTTCCTGAAAACACCCCCAACCCCCTAAAGGGGGCTATATAATTACAAATATTAATAGTTTCATTAAGTCCCCCTGCCTACCGGCCCGGCAGGCTTTAGGGGACTTAGGGGCTTAAGAAAGGATAGTTTTAATTCCTGAATCTTCTATTTAATCAGACTGTATTTTACGGTCTTTATTCCATCCTCTTTATTGATAACAATTATATAAAGACCGGAAGGATAATTTGATATATCGATTATTGTTTCAGGGTCATGGACAGATATATTATTAATTATACAAAGGCCTGCAGAATTATAAATACTGAAGCGGATAGGTTTACTGTTTCCAATGTCTCCTGTATAAATTGTAATCAAACCATTTCCCGGATTTGGATAAACTTTCACCAGGTCTGAACTTATTTTTTCAACGGGATCAACTAATGGATTAATTTGCAGGTCATCTATCACCCACCCCCATCCATGTGCATAAGGATCGGAATACAACCGGAATCTAATCAGAAGTGAGTCACCAGATGAAATTTTGTCCGGTATCCTTGGATAAAATGTATGTTTGAGGAACATGGATTCTGTCCCTGCAAAAGTTGAGTTTTGTCCGTCAAGGGAACTATTGTAATCTGTTAACCATGAAGAGTTAATTCTGCTGTCGTACCCATCTGCAAGGCTGAACCATTTCTTACCAAAATCCTTTGATCCTTCAACGATAACATAATCAAAAAAATCGGAAAAACCAAATACTGAACCCTCTGCTCCCGGTTCCACAAGTACAACCTCCCGGAAGGCAATAACCATACCTGAAGCATTAAATATGACGGGATGCCGAAGTGTAGCGCTGAAATTAAAACTCTTATTATCTTCCTCCGGACTATCATAGGGATGTTTTGAATGGAGGGCATAATTGCTGAAGTTCAAAGGTTTTGCTATTTCAAAACCTAAGTTGAAAAATTCGTTGTTAGCATTTGAAAAATCAGTCGAATAGTGAGTTACGGTTGAACCCAGTGCCTCAATATTAATAGTAAAATAACCATTAGCGGGTAAGATTCTGGTATTGTGGGCAGCAGCTTTGTCAACTGCGACTATCCGGTATTGTATTGAATCGCCTCCTTTTAATACTTCGGGTTTTACATTTAGTTTTTTACTGTATTCATCCTGAATACCGGCCGATAAACCAAAATATTTCGAAATCCTGTTATTTACTTTATACTCAACATAAACAGTATCTATACCAAGATTGTCAGTAATAGTTGCTTCAAATAATAATGAGTCTATCTTTTCAAAGTAATACTCTTCCGGGGTGTGTAAAATTCCGGGTTTAATGGTGTCGATTCCAATAAAGAGACTATATGGACGTTTTTCAGCTACTGATGGCGATTTATAAAGACGTAAAAAATCATCCTCTGCAAACAGGTAATAATCAAGCCTTGTATTATATGAAGGTATTGCTACAGAGCGGGTAAAAGAATCATCCGATGAAGGAGAGATCATCATCAGTGTATCCGCTGTCAGGAAGTTATCAAAAGAGTAAACCAGTCCGATCTTGTTTTTATTATATAAAGTATCAGATTTAATCCTGGTTGTGATTTCAATCTCAGTCAGATGTTCCTCAGTATCTTTTTTAGGTTTATGTAATATTCTGGTATTTATCCAGCCAAGATCGCCAAGTATTGAGAAAGTCAGTTTCCCAGGATCATGGATAGCTTCTCCGAAATCAATAAACGGAGTCATCAGTGAATTAACCGGAAGTGTTCTGACTTCATCAAGATGTGAAACGCTTGAACCAGGATCCCATGTCGATGGAGCATAGAGTCGAGCTCTTGTACCCGATAAATATCTGCGTAACAGGGGGCCGTCAAAATAGAGTTGCCCACCTGTCAATTCATTAGAAAGATTTGCTGAATTTTGTTTAAATATTAATGTATCGGTTAATCTTTTTTCAGTAAGATTCTCAACAAAGATGTCATAAATAATTGGAATTGTACCAATTCCATACCTTCCTAAAGAACCATCGGTATCCATACTGTCAAAAAAACCAAGGCCATGACATATTTCATGAAGAACTACAGTAACAAGGTCATATTTACTAGTCGGGGTATTCCCGTCAGTAGCCAAATACCAGTTTATGGAGCTGTTCAATACCAATTCAATATCACCTTCCGAATCTTCATTAAGACTTTTACCGGCAATCTTTTCAGCGACAGTAACAGGGTAAAAAGCATAAGGTTCCAAAGCATCTATTCCCCAACCTCCGGCAAAACTTGTTATTTTTGAATTACCAAGAACTCCACTAGTTGATATTTTCGTCCATGAAGCATCAATAGTCAGTTTTGCATCAGAAGGAAGCATAGCTTCCAGAATAGTTTTAGCATACTCCACGGCGGCTTTTGCGTCTGCAGGGAAACCGGTGTAAAATACCGTTATTGAACCACCTCCTTTTGCCCTCGATTTTTCCTTAAATTCTTTAGGAGGTGGTATATAAATCCTGTTGATTTTAGTTCCGGCATAGCAAACTCCTGTCATTGAGGAGTTTGAAATCAATTCCTGAGCCCGGAGACGGGTAATCGAACTTATAAAAAGAATACCTGTAAATATTAAAACAAGTTTTTTCATGCAGTTGCCTCAGCATTAGCTTCAGGTGCCCTAAAACTCATTATATCCCTGTCGAACTGATACATATTATTTTTACCTACAAGTCGAACCTTGTCAATTATATTTCTTGCTGAAGTCTCTTCCTGTACCTGCTCCATTGCGAACCACTGTAAAAAATTATGAGTATTGTAATCTTTTTCCTCCAGTGTCAATGAAACAATTTCATTAATGCTTGAAGTAATGAATTCTTCATGTTTCAAAACCTGCTGGAACACATCTTCAACATCTTTATAATCAGCGGCAGGTTTTTTCAGAGCAGGCATGACAGCTTTCCCGCCTCTTTCATTCACATACTTAATAAACTTCAGCATATGAAGTCTCTCTTCATCGGACTGTGCATATAACCAGGCAGCTACGCCACTTAAGCCATTGATCTCAGCCCAGGATGCCATTGCAAGGTACAGGTTTGAAGAATATCCTTCTCTTTCTATCTGCCTGTTACAGATATCTTCTACTTTTTTATTTAACATGGTAGCTAATTTTAATTATTATTGTTTATAACATCAGATTTTATTGGATTGTTCAACTTTTAATAATTCTTCAATTTTAGCAACCAGGTCAGTAACAGAAAATGGTTTAGAGTAAATTGCATCAGCTCCAAGAGCTTTCGCAACATTAAGATAACTTCCCGGGCCTGCCTTACCTCCTCCGGAAATAGCAATTATCTTAATTCCGGGCTTCATCTGCCTGATTTTCATGATTACTTTCAATCCATCCTCTTCAGGCATAATCAGGTCAGTAACAACAAGATCCGTAACACCTGGTTTGAAATGGATTATCGCTTCTTTACCATTTTCTGCTTCAAGAACAGTGTAGTTATTCCTAACCAGAGCGACTTTCAGCATTTCTCTAAGCTCCTTTTCATCCTCGATTATCAGTATAACAGACATTGTTATTGGTTATTGGTTATTGGTTATTTGTTAGGTTATTATTAAGGGATATTTGAATTGCGTTTCTTATTTCTTTTAGAGAAACCGGTTTGAAAAGATGTTGTTTAATAATTCCCGAATTTACTAGTTCCTCTTCTATTTTTTCCTGATTTGTATCAGTGATGAGTATACATGGAGTTTTAATTTTTAATTTCAGGAACAATCCGATCAAATCGCTGGTGCCGATTTTCTCAGAATCGATCATATAAATTACCAGTTCCGGTCTTTCATCAGGATCAGACATAACACT
>JBGOZX010000018.1:0-41146 GCA_041480425.1 Bacteroidia bacterium | reverse complement strand
TAATAATCTTTCTCCATCTTCTTGAGCTTGACACTATTAAGGTTATAAAACTGATCTCTCCGCTCATTTGCCGAATTTGATATTTCGCTGAAAAGGTCAGTGATTTCTTTCAGGTAAACGGATAGAGATTCAGCAACTTGCGGGGTAAATCGATCAGGATTGAGGTCATTTAAATATTTAAATCCGGAGATACCGTAAACTGATGCCATTTTCCCCAGCTCATTTTTCAGCAAAGAGAGTCTGCTAAATCTTTCGTCAGATTTCCCGGCAGGAGATCTATCAACAGTACCGGAGTTATTCAGATTGCTATTGTATTCAGAGAGTGTTGTTTTAAGCGCCTTTCTTAGTTCCGGGATCCGATATACCTTATTAAATTCAGCTCCACTGATCTTTTTCTGAAGGATAAAATATGTCTCTTTTTTATCATTATAAACTACTGTACTATATCTGTTGTCCTTGAACTGAGTTACCATCAGAGCTTCATAAGTCCATCTTGTGGGCATAAGTTCAGCAATAAAAGGAACTTTGTCGACGCTGCCAATTTTTCTGTTCAGTTTATCAAATGGGAACATGGCACCACTAAGCACCATCATTGGAATTATAATAAGAGGGATTACAATGTAAATTGTTATGGCTGAATTAAATGAGGCTGATATATTCAGTCCCAGCATATTCGCGCAAAAAGCAGTAGTGAATAATGCAAGCCAGTAATTAAGGAACATTCCTTTTATTCCAAGGATCGGATTTGCAATCAATACAAAAAGAAATGTCTGCAAGGCAGAAATGGATATCAGTATTCCAATTTTGGCAAAAAGATAACTGGTCCTGCTCAGGTTGAGAAAATGCTCCCTTTTCAGAATTTTCCTGTCGCGAAAAATCTCCTCTCCGCTTATTGTCAATCCGAGAAAAAGAGCTACAATAAGGCTCATGAAGATATAAATGGGGATATTTTCATTTTCTGAGAAAATATAAACATCTGAACCAGGATCCGTAATATAGCGGATAATATATGAAAGAACAAAACCGAGGATTGGCGCTTCGAGAAGCGTCAGCATAACATATTGTTTATTTGATATTTTGCTCTTAAAATCTCTTGAAAGATATATCCAGAATTGTTTTAATAATCCTGGTCTGTCAAGATTCTTATGAGGAGGCTCAGTTGTTTCCGAAAACTGGTTATCCGGTCGCCGGGATAAAAATTTTTCTGCCCACTCCTGCGGTTTTACCTTCCGTTTTTCGGTGTACTTTCCAAATTCATCAACAACCTGGGTTTCGAGGATTTTAAATATTGTTTCAGGATTCACATTTCCGCACGAAGAGCATTCCCCCTGACTGGCATTTATCTGATAATCAAGAGTTTTAAAATAGATAACCGAATCGACGGGATTCCCGAAATATGCCAGGTATCCACCCTGATCAAGAATAATTACCGTGTCGAACATCTTGAAAATTTCAGAAGATGGCTGATGAATAACTGTGAATATCAGTTTACCCTTTAAAGTTAGGTCCCTGAGAAGGTCCATGAGGTTTTCCGAATCCCTTGATGAGAGGCCGGATGTAGGTTCATCAAGAAACAGAACTGATGGTTCACGAATAAGTTCCAGGGCGATATTTAGTTTTTTTCGCTGGCCCCCGCTGATGACTCTGTTGAAAGGAGAACCTACCTTCAGATTCTTTTTCTCATTTAATCCCAGGTTCGAAAGGGTTAGTTCAACAAGTGAAGTGATTTCTTCCTTTGTTTTGTTCCCGAAGCACTGGCAGGTTGCAAAATACAGGTTTTCAAATACTGTCAGATCCTCAATAAGAAGATCGTCCTGTGGAACAAAGCCCATAACTCCCTCCAGTGCATCCTTATCTTTGAAAATATCAAGACCATTTATTCTGACATTACCGGTTGTTGGCTGGATAATGCTACTCATCAGATTTAAAAGTGTAGTTTTTCCAGAACCGCTGGATCCCAAAATTCCAACCAGTTGCCCCTGTTTAATCGAAAAGTTTAAATTATCAACTGCGGTCTGACCATCTCTGAAACGATAGCTAAGGTTCTCAACAGAAAAGGATAGTTTATGGATATTTACACCGGAAAGAAATCTTGAACTGACGTCACTGTAATAAAACGGATGTCCGTGCTGTGATTTTATGGAACCTCCTTTTGCAAAAGTATAAACCAGACCTGAGGTTATCGGAAGGCCATTCAGATATAACTGATCATTAGAGATATATTTTACAAAGTAAAGATCAACACTGGCAATTCTTAGAAAAAAAATCGTTGTCCCCTGATACCCGGTATGCATTTTATTACATATTTCGCATGCTTTTTCTCCAGGTCTGATAACAAGGATATCTGGATTGTTAAGGGTTTCGGGATTATCGTTCTTAACAAACTGTTCTGTTGAGGCAAACTCTTCAGGCGGTATATTGAAGACCTCAGCAACAGTAGTGATAATATTCATTCTCTGGGGCGTGAACTTTCTGTCAGCATTTATCAGCTCATACAACCGTATGAGAACAACCACTTTCTGCTCCTGGTTAAGGGTACGGTTTATCTTCTTGCAGATGGTCAGGATTTTCACTGAGTCTCTGACCGAGGGAGTGGTGATTTCAGGAATGTCAGATCCCTGCCTTACTGGCCCTGTGTGCTCATCAAAAAGCGACAGGTATTCATTAACTGTTTCTGCTCTTAACTGCTTATTCAGAAAATTGAATACATATTCGCGTTCATTTAAAAGGATTCCACCGTCCTGTTTGACGACAAGGGCAAATAATTCCATTAATGCCTTGAGAATCTCTTCACTCATATTACGGTTGTAAACAGGCTTTTCTGAAAAAACTAAGGTAACAAAAATCTATTTCTTTTTAATTACAGGTTTTACAAATTTTCTCTGTATCCATCCTGGAACAATTGATGCTCCAATTATCAGATAAGGATAATAACTTATAATCCTCCAGATAATTGCAATGGCAAGAGCAATACTTCCTGCATATCCCGGATCGGCCGGAATGGTATCTGAGATATACCGACCAAGGATCAATTCTGCAAATCCACTGCCTCCGGGTGTAGGGCTAATTATCATCATGATCCATGTAACAAGCTGCCTTGCAAATATCAGCAGGTGGTCGCCGACAGCAAAGAAAGCAACAAGGATTGCGTTTACAACCCAGTATCGCGATGTCCATGAGAGGAATGTTGCCGTAAAAGCCTTTACCCAGAATAGAAATGGTTGTCTTTTCAATTCATGTGAACTTTCCACAATATCATTTCCGGCTTTTACAGCGGACTCTTTCCATCTTCTTAAAAAAGGAAGTCTGAAAATGTAAATGATAGTTTTCCTGATCCCATCAGGATTAAAGAAAAGTCCGTAACCTACAAAGATAACCCATGCAAGAATAATCAGATACCCAATTACTGCGACGATCACCAGGTTATTTAATAAAGCGGTGCCTGTTCCCTGAAGTGAAGTAGTAAAAAGGATTTTCCCTCCGACAACAAGCAGGATGAGAGGAAACATTATCACAAAATAAAGTTCATCAAGAAATGATGTGGCAAGAACTACTGCAGTGCTTCTGCCAACAGATAATCCTTCCTTATGGAGAAAAACCACAGCAACAGCTGTACCTCCAACTGTTGAGGGCGTTATCGCTGAAGTAAATTCCCACAACATAATCACCCGGAATGCCTGTCTCCAGGTAAGATCTTTTTCGGATAAAATCCTGATCCTGATCATATATCCAAGATCTCTGCCTATCATGCAGCACCAGGCTATAAATAGCCAGAACACAGATTCCCATGTAAAATGCAGATAGCTTAAAACATCGCTTTTCATTTCCCTCAAAATAAACCACGCAACCACGGCCAGCCCTATTAAGATTGGCAAAATGATCTTTGCTGGCTTAAGTTTACTGACAAGATTATAGTGGTCATCCTGCTTCATTATGCATAGATTTCATAGCGAACTTTAGTGTTCTTGTTACTAACATTATGACAATGAGTGGGAAATTTCATTCCAATAATGATATGCAGCAGCATAGGATAATACATTCAGATAAATGGGTAAAAAACCGGTAAATTGTTTTAACTTTTACAGATGTTAAAGATGAAACAATTTTATTAAAAATCAATAAAATTTAGATGCCAGCCTATAATTTGGTTATATTTAACTCACTGAGCTTGCAAGCTCGGCTGTTAATCAAAAATTTGCGGATTTCAGGAATAAACAATTATTCTCAAATAATAAAATTATGAAAAAGTCAGAGTCTCAGATCGGAACCAGTCGTCGTGATGCGATGAAATTGATTGCAGCCGGTTCAGTAGCCGGGTTGGCAGGGCTTTTTGAGAGTCCGTTTTCCAGAGCGGAAACTCATACAACACCTTCATATGCCAAAGGGATGGCTCCTGTGAAAATAAAGAACCTGAAAGCAATTGCTACTGCACCCACTGGCTCGAACCTGGTTGTAGTTAAGGTTGAAACAACAGAACCGGGTTTATATGGATTGGGCTGCGCTACCTTTACACAACGGGCAGAAACGGTAGTCACCGCTATTAACAGTTATCTGAACGATTTTTGCATCGGGAAAGATGTAGACAATATTGAAGATATGTGGCAATCGGCCTATGTAAGCTCATATTGGCGCAACGGTCCGGTTCTGAATAATGCATTAAGCGGCCTGGATGAGGCTTTATGGGATATAAAAGGTAAACGTGCCGGGATGCCTGTTTACCAGCTTTTGGGAGGCAAATCCAGGTTTGCTGTTCCTTGTTATACCCATGCCAGCGGCGGAACTCCTGAAGAGGTGACAGGGAATGTTCAGAAGTTTATTGATGCAGGTTATCGTCATATTCGTATTCAGCTTGGAGGTTATGGTGGCGTTGGAACAATAGGAAGCAAGCCTGACTTTAAAGGAGCAGGCTTTGGTGGTGAAAATGATGGTTTTATGGATCAACGAGGGTATCTGAGATCCGTACCAAAAATGTTTGAATTAGTTCGTAAGGTTTGTGGGGAAGATATTGAATTACTACATGATATACATGAACGGGTTGAACCGATGGATGCTATTAATCTTATCAGACAGTTAGAACAATACAGCCCTTTTTTCATCGAAGATCCTTTTTCTCCGGAAAACATGGAGTGGTTTAAGCAGCTCCGGACAAGCACCTCGGTTCCAATTGCTATGGGCGAATTGTTCAATAATATAAATGAGTTTAAAATGCCGATGGTAAACCAGTGGTTCGATTATATCAGGGTTCATGTTTCCCAGATCGGCGGAATAACTCCGGCGATGAAAATAGCTCGTCTGGGTGAATGGTTCAATGTTAAAACAGCATGGCATGGCCCGGGTGATGTATCTCCTGTCGGACATGCCGCCAATTTCCATATGGACCTTGCTGTCTGGAATTTCGGCATTCAGGAGGCAGTAAGCTTTTCCGAAAAACTACAGTCAGTTTTTTCCGGTTGTCCTACTATGGAAAAAGGTTATATGTCTGTAAATGAGGCTCCCGGACTTGGAGTTGATATAAACGAAAGGGAAGCTGCAAAATATCCGATTGGTACCAAATCGAACTGGCTGGTACGGAAAAGAGATGGAACTGTCATAAGGCCATGATATGAAGATTTTTCAAATTTGATTTATTGGACAATCTGTTTAAAATCGGCGTTTACGGAAAAATCCTGAATAATTTCTAATTTTTTACCAACTCGGTTCCTTCTGATTTACTAAGGTTCCGGGAGTAGTTTTATCAACCGGATTGTTCCAGTGTTCATGAACACCCAGACTTGGAATGGGGGTACTACTATTATCGGGATCGTAGTATATACCTTTCGGCCAGAATTCCGATGAGGCAGCCTGATGCAGATTATCATCAACGCCCTGTGCCATGTCAGGCATGTTTTTCCATTCAGCAGAACCTTTTTTATCCATTCCCCGTCTGAACCTTATTTCTTACCATTCTGCAAGCCAATTCTACCTCTCTGCAACTTATATTTTTATCCGGACATTTCAGGCTTTTTCTTTGTTCCTGATTTTATGTTTAACCATAATACTTAAGAAGATGAAAAAGAAATTAATTCGATTTATTACAGGAGTCTTAATGTTCTCAGTATTAGTATCTCCTGCCGTTTGTTATGGTCAGAGTCAGAGGGCTATAATAAACAAGTACCTTAAAGAATTGCCTCATGGCAAAGTTGCGGATGATAGTAAACAGCAAAATTACAGGATGACAGCTGTTTACACAAACAGAGACCTTTACGGAAACTTTACCGGTAAAACAAAAGTCACTGGTGACTATACAAGAGGACTTCCCGGAGACAGCGTCGCCTGGAATAATGTTTACTTCTCCATGTCAAAGAGTTTTGAAGAACCTTTTCTACAAGGCTCAAAGCAGGAGTATATGGAAAATTTCAAATATATTCCTTCCCCAAAAATGGTAGAGGAGCAGGCATTTAAAACTTTTCCGACTACAATCGAGAATATTTTTGCCAGAAACCTTGTATGGGATATGATGTCCTTTGAAATATTTACCTGGCTATATTATGACTCTTTAAAATTAAACGATCCTTATATAATACCAGATATTAAAGGGCAGTTTAACATGGCTGATATTGGTAAATATTCTCATAGTAAAATAATGCTATGCTGGAAAGGGATATCACAGGTTAATAACGAATTATGTGCCATAATCGATTTCACAGCTATAGATAATAAAATCGAAATGAACATGGAACTGATCAAAACAAAAGGGACTGAACAATACTGGGGAACCATCCTGGTCTCACTGAAAACGAAAAACATCGAATATGCGGCAATGTACAGCGGAACTATCCAGGAGATAGAGATTAAAGGGATGAAAGACAAATTTCTTGTCAAGACAATAAGAGAACTTGAGGTTAATAGAATTCAATAAAGAACTATTAAATTTGTTGTTATGAAAGCACCTGCCCTGTATGATTTTATGAATCTGCGCAAACCTGTTTCGCATATAACATTTCTTATATTTTCATTACTTGTGACCATTATTTTTGCATTCACAGGAAAATACCCCGGTTCTCCACCTTTCTCATTTAGCGTATTTATCATGGTATTTGTACAGATCGAGGTGTTTATTTATTTTGGCAACAGGTTATTCGCAAAGTTAAATTTTGATAGAAGCCCGGGGGAAATTACCCGGGTTATACTTGCCCGATTTATGATTTTTTTAGCAGCTTGTCTTCTGTCTTCAATGATTCTTTTTATCCTGGTGCAATATACGGGACTCTGGATGAAAGGAGAAGACCTGTCAAAAGTGGTTTATAATTTTATTCATTATGAACTCCATAGCTGGTTCAAATCGACAATAACTGGATTATCTGCGGGTGCAATAATATTTATTGTTTTACTATGGCAGGCGTCCTTAAGAAGGGAGCAAAAGCTAAGGGAAGAGAACCTGATCTTTCAGAATGAGACATTAAAGAACCAGATAAATCCTCATTTTCTTTTTAATAGTTTAAATACCATTTCATCATTGGTTCAGACCCAGCCGGAAACTGCTGAACAGTTTATTAATGATCTTTCATCAATTTACCGCTATATACTCGAGAACGGTCAGAAGAACAAGGTCCCGCTACAGTCAGAATTGGATTTTATCACAGGCTATTATAATCTTCATAAAATACGCGATGAAGAAAAGATTATACTCAATATCGATGCAAGGGATGCCGGTGAGTTTGAGATCCTTCCGGTTTCACTGCAGATCCTCCTGGAGAATGCCATAAAGCATAATATAGCGACACGGGAAAATCCGTTGAGGATTTCTATTTATACTGAAGATCAGTTTATTGTAGTAAAAAATAATTTACAGAAAAAAGCTACACAATTGCAGTCTACGAAAATCGGACTTAAGAATCTTGCGGAACGTGTCAGACTTATTTCCGGAAGAGATCTGATTATTGAAGAGATAAATAATTATTTCATTGTAAAAGTGCCTTTATAAAAATGAATATCCTGATTGTTGAGAATGAAATGCCCGCTGCCGACAAGATCGTCAGGGTGCTGAAAAAAATTGATAAATCTATAACCGTTCTGGGTGTTGTTGAGACTGTCGAAGAAGCAATAAACCGGTTACAGGAGAAACCACAGCCGGATCTGATACTAATGGATATTCAGCTCGATGACGGACTTTGTTTTGAGATTTTCGAAACAATCAATGTTGACATCCCGGTAATTTTTACTACGGCTTACGATGAGTACACACTCAAAGCTTTCAAGGTGAACAGTGTTGATTATCTCCTGAAACCAATTGATGAAGAGTCGCTTAAGTCAGCTCTGGCCAAATATAAAAAACTTTATGCTGACAAAGATCCATTTAAGAGAGATTTCAGGCAGCTCCTTAATGAGTTCAGGAATCAATATAAATCGAGGTTTCTTATTAAGATTGGTGATAAGTACAGGTCGGTGCCGGCCGGAGAAATCAGCCATTTTCACATATGCGAACGTAATGTCTTTCTGAGTGATTATCAAGGTAAAGACTCCGGTGTTGATTACTCTCTTGAACAGTTACAGAGTATCCTCGATCCTCGTAAGTTCTTCAGAATTAACCGTGATTGTATTGTCAATATCGATGCAATTACACTAATGTACAGTTACTCTTCGAGCAGGTTACAGCTGACTCTAAAGAATAAAGAAAAAAGTGATCTTTTTGTTGTGAGCCGCGATAAAGTTACTGGTTTTAAGAGATGGATTGATAAATGATTCATCTTTAAACTGAACTTTTAATAGAATGAAAAACTACCTTCCGTTAATATCCAGTCTGTATGTTCTTATTTGCCAGGGATTAAAAAGTAGTGATGAAGCCGCTTTACCTTGTTCTTTACCCGAAAGGTCAACTTCCATATAACCTGATTTTCCAGTAAGGTAATCCAATTGCAATTGCCCCTTCCTGCCCTGTGATTCGAAAAACCGGATAAAGGGTTTTCCACCCTGAGTATAAAGTGCCGACAGAATGACTTCAGGTGATTTAATGTCAAATAGTTGTATTAGATTCCCCAATTTGCCATTTCCACTTTTCGCACTTTCTGTAACACATGGGAAATTATACTCCAATGCTTTATGATGTAGTCCGGCTTCAACCCAGTTTCCTTCAAAGGGATACAAAGCAAATTCATAAGCAAAGTCCCCTTTAAGCATAACAGTCTTCCAGATATAAAACATGGAATAGGCAAGCGGCACTGAGAAGCTTCCGTCTGATTCATGCACCGAACCCATATTACCCCTGTTAAAAAATGCTAAACCTGTGTGTCCGTCAGCCAAAGCTGTCCAATAGTTACCCTCTACATATTTATCATCTGTCTCAGCAATTGTGAAGGGGAGATCACGAATACCGGTAGTTCCGATTCCTAAAGCAGGGAACACCTTAAATCTTAATTTTTCTTCATGCAGGAAAGCGGACGCAACTTCTCGCTTATTATCACTTACCCGGCCAATATTTTCATCATTGAAATGAAATTTCGTCATGAATCTGATTTCCTGGGAGACATCATTTAGCTTCATTTCAAGCCTGTATGGAATTGGTCCGATCTTCCCATCTTCATGTAGTATCACCTGATTATTGTTCAGTAATACAGAGTCCATATCCCATTTACCTGAAGATTCAATTGACTGGCCATTAATTACTCCTGCAAAATATCCGCTCCTCTGATTTTTTAATATCTGCTTCCCTGTCTCCCGGCTTGTGATAGCTGAAATTCCTCCATTTTTGTCAAGACTTATAATCCAGAAAGGAGTGGTAATCCGGAGGTTCTGCTTATCGACATCAATGGTCTTTGCAGTTTGAGGTTGTTGTTTAGTTTTAACAACTGAGAAAGATCGAAAAGTCAGTGCCGGAATTTCAACTTGTAACAGAAGGTTAATCCTGATAGTTTTCTGATCTGTCATACGCTCAGATGAAATTATTTCAAATGGAACAGACTTATCTCCATTTTGCACTGAAATGGTTTTTACCTTATCAGGTAATAAAACGGATACTTCAACCCATTCTTTGCGAGTCCATGAAAGCGGGTTAAAGACAGTTACCTGGGCCATATCGCCTCCCTGCATCCGGGATGAGATCCAATTCATTGAAGAATTGATCACACTGTCTGATATACTAATCGAAGCTGGCAGGAACCTGCGCGAATCGTCCAGGATACCACATATCTGAATATCATGATGTTGTGCTACCAGTAAATTCTTCCACGATCTTCTTATTTCATTTTCGTAGCTTTCCCTGCCCAGCAAATATCCAAGAGCTGCCAGTCTTTCTGCTGTTAAAACCTTTACTTCTGCCTGTCTGGACATGTTCCAGATCTCGTTACCGCAATATCCCCAGGGCATGCGCACATGAAAATCATCCGGCATTGTTTTATATTCATCTTCAGGATTTGGGAAAAGCGAAAATATTTCATCAAGTAAAAGCCATTTAAATCCGGATTTGCCTTCATACTCTTTCACGAGTCCCTCCTGACGCAAACCTGAATCATCGGCACGTGTAGCCAGCAACGGATTGATACCAGAGAATTTTTCCCTGAAATCTTCGAGAGGTTCATTGCATTCCGGGCCGGGATAGCGTGTAAGTATGAGGTTATCTTCAGTTACCCAGCCAAATCCGCTGCCTTCACCTTTATATGTGGGGATAGTTGGTATGCGTGAGCCATCAATACCGGTCCACCAACCGATGGGCGAGTTGAAGGTAGGATTGTATCCGTACATCATGAAATGGGTGCGCATGATAGCTCCTTCGAATCCGAATCCTTTCAGTATCTGGGGGATCTGGCTATGCATGGCATGTTCGCTCATTAAATAGACCGGAGGGGTATAATTAAAAACAGATTTATCGGTTTCAAGAGCATACCCTATCTGGCGGATATTGGATTCTTCATTAATGAATTGTGACAGAGGCTGTCCATAAGTACAGGTCCCGATTCCAAATCTTCCCTTGTAGCGTTTTAAATAACCGCGTAATTCACCCAGCAAAATAGTATCATGTTGTTTCAGGAAATCATAGGTATAAGCTTCATTATCCAGCCCAATTTTAAACCCAGGATAACGATCAAGCCAATCAATTGCACTATGCAGATATTTGGCAAAATGATCTGTTCCCCAGAGTACTAATCCTCCATGGTCATATGTCAGCATGTACAGGGGAGTGGTTCTGGAGGAGTTTTCTTTTTGTGAAGATTCTGTAATCTGGCCTTTTATTTCTCCTGAGAGTGACAAGAATAACAAAAGAACTCCGTTTAGAGGAATAAAAAATTTGTTCAATATCTTTAGTAACATCCTTATAGATTTTTATTACCTAAAATTATTAAAAAAGTAGCATTTATGAGAGGTCTTATGATTTTATTGTTCATTATAATAAAAAATATCTCATAATCCTATTTTATTATATTTGCAACCGATAAAATAAAAATATTTATATGAAGAAGCTAATTTTTTTACTGACTGTATTAATATCATTTACTTTTTGCAAAGGGCCAGGTTCAGGTCCATTAGTAAAGGAATCTTTTGCCAAAAAGGATCAGAAACAGAATATGGAGGTACAAGACCACAAAGCCCCGGTTACAACAGAGAAAATTGATGTTGTTGTAGAGCCTTGCGCAGAATGCATTACAATTGCAAAACTGTTAGCCGACAAACAGTCATATTCCGGAAAGATTATAAAGATAAAAGGTAAAGTGACAAAGTTTAATCCCGCAATTCTGGGAAAGAACTGGGTGCACATTCAGGATGGTTCAGAATTCCATGGGGGATTCGATCTTACTATTACAACAGATGTACATGTTTCTGTTGGAGAGACAATAACGTTCGAAGGGAAGATTGTGCTTGATAAAGATTTTGGTTATGGTTATTTTTATAGCGTATTAATGGAAGACGGCAAACGTGTCCTTTAAACTCTTTGAACAGACAATAATTATGATCAAAATGAATTATTTTTTATCCAGTACCACACCGGTCGATTTATAGGAATAGACCGGTTCTTTCCTGCTCCCGGGTTCATTTACTTTGAGCGATTTAAACGTTGCCCCCTGGACATCATCCAAAACAACGGCTGTTCTGTAGTCTTTTTTCATGCACGTCAGGGTTACATTCTCTAAAGTAATTCCCCTGGCATGACGGATATAAAAACCCCAGGCCGGGAGTTCTTTAAACATTGAAAATTCAGGATAGTTCGCTACCAGTTCAGGGACTTTATCCAACTCATTCAATCCAATCCTGGCAAATGAGGAATTTCCTCCTCCCGGGTAATGGATCTCAATGTTCCTCAATGAAATATTCTCTATCATTGCATCTGTCATTCCTACAATTGAAGCAGGTGAAATATTGCGTGGCATATCTTCTACCGGGCCTTCGTAGTTATAGCCTGCGTCAGGCTTGTTTGAAGGGACTTCCGCATATACATTCGAAATACTGATATTGCTCATTTTCCCCTTTTTCCCTGTTCTCCTTTCCCCGATCCGCAGGAATATTACATTCCCGGTATTGATGGACCTTAAACTGTCTACAACTATATTCTCAACGATTCCTCCATCAACAGCAGCGAAAGTGATTGCTGAGCGGTAGGTGTCAAAAACAAGGTTATTGATGATTTTTATATTACGGAAACCTCCCAATGAAGCTGTACCGAACTTAATGCCATTGGCACTTGTACGTACGGTATTGTTGTGAATATAAACATTCTGGCAGATAAAATTCGGGTCATGTGACTTTAAACATATACCGTCATCCGCAGCGTCAAAATAGGAATTGGTGACACTTACACTGTCGCAGTCAACGATGTCCACTCCGTCATTGTTCCAGTACGATTTACTGTCAACTGTAATACCGTCAATGATAAGGTTCCTGCATTGATCGTATTCCTGGTTCCAGCTCGCGGGGTCTTTCATGGTTATACCCTGAATTCTTATATTCCTGCACCCACGGAAATATATATTCAGAGGGCGGATGGTTTCTCGCGGGCGATCATACTTCAACGGATCATTTACTACACCCTTATGGATCAGATCAACAAGGTTGTTGGCTACCAGAAATCCCTGTCCGTCTATAACCCCTTTACCTGTAATGCCTATGTTCTGCTGGTCGTGAGCAAAGATAAGTGCAGTCCAGTTGGTCATCTGTTCATAGTCAAAAGGATTTACCGAACCTACCAGTATAGCTCCCTCTTCGAGTTGAATGGTGACATTGGATTTCAGGTGTATGGTACCGGTAAGGTATCGTCCGACATAAAACACCAGTCTTCCTCCGCCATTTTCATGAATATAATCAATAGCTCTTTGTATGGAAGTTGTGTTTAGGGTGGTCCCGTTTGACTTGATACCAAACAGGGATGCATTATAATCTTTTGCCCAAAGTTGAACTGAGGAAAATAGCAGAAATAAGACCAGGATAGGTTTTGTTGTTTTCATGTCTGAATGTCTTAGTATACAGTTACCGGGCCAATTAAACCCATTGACTGTAAAGGTTGAATTTTATTTTTCTCATTTGTCCAGTATTGGGCTATAGGATTATTAGTCAATGATTTCATATAATTCCCCATAGTTGTCACAACTTTTATTTCGATCGTGTTTACACCTGCTTTAATGAATTCCCCGATGAAATATATTCTGTGCCCATACCATTTTATACCGCAATCTTTCCCGTTCACCATTAATTCTGAAATGCCATAAACTTTTCCCAGGTTCAGAATTGCAGTTTTCGGGTCATCTATTCTGATACTGTTACGGTAGATTACAGTTCCTGAGAAATGGACAAAGTCAGGCATGTCTTTGAGATCCTGCAAAGTATCTGACTGAACGGTTTTTACGGAGCCATCGCGGCAGTGCCTGAACTCAGCACTCCATCCGTTTTGTATATTTATTGAAGAAGGGCTTCCCCCTGGAAGCGGACTCCATTCAATACCTTTCTTCTGTTTATCAAAGACAAACAGTATAGAATCAGCAGGCCCCAGATCCAGGTCAATACTGTTGTCTTTTGCAAGAGAGATCCTGTACCTCTTCCCGCTTTCCAGGTCCCATATCCAGCCTTGCTTTTTATGAACGATTTCTTTTGAAAAGGTAATTTTTGTCTGATGTGAGTTATGGATATGAGAATTTATAATGAACACCATCTCTGATCCGTCGTTTGCCTGGTACCGGTTTTGCATCACATAAAGGTCAGGCTTCTCAATCTTCACGTAAGGCTTAATGCCATACGATTTCTGAATTCCCTGGTACCAACCGACAAAATCCATGTCCGGTTTTTTGAGGAAGATAAACCGGTTCGGAAAAGCTTTCATTTTCTCCACCCAATTCAGCACTTCCTTATCCCTTTCCTCATAATTTTTCCAGCCTAAAGATTTTCCAGGGTAAGTTTCGATACAGAAAATACGTCCACCTGCTTCAACAAAATCACATAATTTTTTTGCAGTGGTTGTTTCCAGACTATCTACCTGGATAATAAACAGTGTATGGTATTTCCGTGGGCCATAATACATATATCCGTTTTTCATTTCCGAATCCCGGATAACCCGTTCAGAGACATAATCGCAACCGCTTCCATTTTTGTTAATGGCTTCCCACACCAGGGTCATGTATTCGACATGCGTAATCGATGGAAATGGTTCCATCTGCGCCCCGATAAGGCTCCACATATCTTCGAGCGGAGGTAAAATGGCAATATCGGTGTACATCGTAACATCCTGTAACGCAGCTGAAAGCCGTCCTTTATACTCATTGTACAGATGGAAATAAGGCCACCAGTTATTGTTTTCATTATAATATCCGCCATACCTGATCCATCCAGGATATGGAGCTTCAGGAGGCGAATAGTTGAATCCATGAAAAATTGAATGTGTGACACCGGTTATTGCACTCTGATCACCACCGATTTTAAGATTCTCAAAGGTGGTATTGAAAACGGTATAAGTATCAGTCATCTCCTCACAACTCACCAGCCGCTTACCTTTAAGATTAGCCGCTGAAGAGACATATTTATTTATCATTGTATAGGCCCTTCCACGCCGGTAATCATCCTCAGGCATCTCTTCACCAACCTTATGTTTAAGCCAGTTCATTGTCCATGATTCACATTCGGGGATATCATAGGCAAAACTGCTCTCAAGAGGTAAGAAACTTCGCCCATAGGCCTGTGCACGCGATTTTACATTCAAACCCCTGCACCAGCCAACATAGGCCTGAATGAAACGTTCATCAAGCAGCTCCGCTTTGGTTAACTCAAAGTCATATCTCATGCGACAGATCATTGCCTCAAATTCAGGCGACATATTGACTCCGTATTTAAAATCAGTCACGTTTCCCATAGCCCCTGTTTTGAACAGTACAAACGGAAGGTAAGGAAAGAGGTCATACCCCCTTCGTTTTTTAAATTCAACAACCATGTCAGACGACCAGTTGGCACCTTCCATCTCCATACTATCTGTAAACAGTGCACGGATTTGATTGGATAGGGGACCTAATTTCTTTTGGATGGCATCGGACATGTGGTTGAGGTACTTCTTTACAGCTTCTTCATTATAATGATTCAGCACTGGACCGGTGGCTCCCGGGGCTCCATTGATTACCTGCATAAAACCATGGACTTTTACCAGACCGTATAAAGCATATTTTCCTTTAGGTACAGAAATCTTAATTACTTCATTGCCAGTATGATCTGATAAATCAATTACCTGATCTATACTTGTAAGGGGGTCGGGGACCAGGTTCAGTGTGAGCAATTCCATTGTTCTGCCAGGGAAAGGGGAGCTGACAGCCGGATCAGCCTCTTTAAAGATCTCATACCTGGAAATTTCATATACAAGTGGCCCGGTAAGCTTTTTCACCCCGATGACCACTATTTGTGACCTTTCCTCCCCCTCAAGATATTCAGCACCAAATGGCCAACCCGAACCAACTATCAGGTCACATGTCATCCCTAACGATTTTGCCTCGTCAAAGGTGACTTTGAGCAGATCAATCCATTCATCACTAAGCCACTGCAGGGATGGTTTTCCAAGATCATCGCCATCAAACCGTGTCGGAAATTCTACCGGGTTGATTTCCACCCCGCCAATACCGGCATCCTTTAATAAACGGAGTTCCCTTACCAGTTCTTTTGCCTCTACCTTATTCCCATTCCACCACCACCTGACATAGGGGTGGTAACTTAAACCAGGATTTCTGAATAATTCATACAAGTCCTGGCCTGATTGCGGATTTTTTGCCTGTAATGTTGATCCATAGAAGTTAGGGACTTTACCGGCAACAAAGTACCCTGTTGTCAGTACCGCACTTTGTGATAAAAAAGTTCGTCGGTTCATTTGAGCTTTACCGAATCATATTATTTCAAACTAACCCAGAGCGCTCCCAAAATTAAAACTTAGATTGCTAAAAGCAAAAGAATATTAAACTTTAGATTGGACTGCATCCACCGTAGCCCGGAGGAGCTTTAGCGTGACTTTTTACTTTAAAGGGGAAAGCCCTCCTTCGCTAAAGCTACGGAGGGCGAAGGTGGAGATAAGGGGAATCGAACCCCTGACCTTGTGACTGCCAGTCACACGCTCTAGCCAACTGAGCTATACCCCCGTATTAAAAGAACAATTTAGAAAACTACGCGCTCTAGTCCCGAAAATCACGGAGTGATTTTCGGGGATCCTCGTAAAACAAAGCAAATCACAGATTTGGTGTTTTACGGGACCAACTGAGCTATACCTCCAATCAGAGCTGTGCAAATGTAAGAAAAAAATAAAAATATTGAAACATTCAAAAAATGCTCTTACTTATTACTTTGCAGGAAAGCTGCTATTTTGTAATTTTGCCGGGGATTATTGAATCCGGGTATCATTTTCTTGCTGTTACCCGGATAAAATCAGAAGTGGCGCAATTATTGCATTAATTTTAAAAAAATAACTTTAAGCAGGAGACCGTCAATTAGTGAAAGTTGAAAAGGGAGATACTAAATTATCTGGCAAAAAGGTTCATCATTTAACACCGATATCCGATTTTGATGATCTTATTTTTGAAAAACGTAACAGGGAATATGGTGCTTACCAATTGCGCAAGAGATATAATTCTATCTTATTTACTGGCATTATAATAGCTTCATTATTAGTGTCTGTTGCAGTAATCATCCCTTTTGTTATTACTCCTGAATCCGACCGTGTTGTAAGAGGCGGGATTAGTTATAACCCCGTTCAGTTGGAAAACCTTGAACCACCGGAAGAAAAAATCTTCATTCCCCCTTCACCACCACCACCTGAAGCTGCAAGGGTGCAAGAAATTGTAAAATATGTGCCTCCGGTGGTTGTCGATTCAGTTTTATCAATAGAAAAAGCCCAGGTATCAACCGATGAATTACTGGCCTCTGATAACAGCGAACAGCTCGAAGTTATCGCAATTGGGACCGGAGAGGATCTCCTGTCCGGCCAGGATGGAGCGGCGACCGACGAACCCTTTTTCATGGTTGAAGTGATGCCAGTGTTCAAGGGAGGAGATATAAATAAATTCCGTGATTGGGTTCAGAAACGAACCAACTACCCCCAGGTGGCAATCGATAACCGGATCCAGGGAAGAGTATTCCTGACATTTATAGTTGAACAGGACGGATCCGTTTCTAATGTGACAATTGTGAAAGGTGTGGACCCGATAATAGATATTGAAGCAGTCAAAGCTCTTCAGGCTTCGCCCAAATGGAGCCCGGGTTTGCAGAGAGGACAGCCTGTCAGAGTAAGATTTTCAATGTGGCTTAATTTTTTGTTTTAAAACATTAATAACCAGTGCTGGAGAGAGTTATTGATATTTGTTATTTCAATGTTTTTCTTACCTTTATCATCCAGTAATTTAATAAATAGTTATATGAAAAGAATTGTACCTGTAATTTTCATTTTAACAATCATCCTTTCGGGATGCAGCTCCTCGAAAAAGCAACTTGAAAAAGGCAACTATGATGCTGCTATCGACAAAGCAGTAAAACAGTTACGTAAAGATTCCCGGGATACAAAGCAGATTGCAATACTAGACCGGTCATACCAAATTGCAAATGAGCAGGATAATGAAAGGATCAGATTTTTGAAATTAGAAGGAAAACCAAATAACTGGGATGAGATTTATTTGACCAGTAAAAGAATGAGCGACCGACAGACTATGGTAAGGTCTGTTACTCCACTAAGTATGAACGGCAGGACTATTGAATACCCTTATGTGGATTATATGCCTGAAATGGTTGCCGCAAAACGTAAATCGGCCGATTTCTATTATGCACATGGTAACGAGCTGATGAAGAGTGGATTAAAAGACTCTTACAGACAGGCTTATAACGAGTTTGTAAGAGCGAAGGAATATGTGGGTGATTACGAAGGGATTGATAATAAGATCCAGGAAGCAAAATATCTTGGAATGAGCAGGGTTTTTATCTCTGTTCAGAACAATTCAATCCTGAAATTTCCAAAGGAATTTGAAGAAGATCTTCTGGCTCTTGATCTTCCAAGGCTTAACAGCGAGTGGGTTGAATATCACACTCAAAACCTTGATTCCAATACGCAGTACGATTATTTTGTTAATGTGAATGTCAGAAATATAGCTGTAAGTCCCGATCAGACCATGCAGCGGGACTCTGTAGTTAAAAAGCAGGTTGAAGATGGATATAGTTATCAGCTTGACAAGAAGGGAAACGTAATGAAGGACTCCCTGGGGAATGATATAAAAACAAAAAAGTATAAAACCCTCCAGTGCGCTCTTATTGAAACTGTACAGTCAAAAGCATGCCGCATTGAAGGAGATATTGAAGTAATTCAGGTCAATCCGAATAAAGTTCTCAAAAAGGATCCATTGGGAGCTCAGTCAAATTTCGAGAATATATCTGCAAGGGCTGTTGGTGATATTCAGGCTCTGAGCGCTGCCCAACTTGCCCGGACCAAATCGCAGGCTGTCCCCTTCCCCTCTGACATTGAAATGGTAATTCGTTGCTCAGATGCACTTAAACAGGCAATCAGGGGTGCAATTCAGAATAACAGGAGGTTTATTCTTTAGATGATCGAAACCAAAAACCCTGGAGAGAGGGCAATTCTTGTCGGATTAGTATATCCTGGTCAGGATGAACGTGAAGCTGAAGAATACCTTGCTGAACTTACATTCCTGACCGAAACAGCCGGAGCAGATCCGGTAACCAGGTTCATTCAGAAACTTAATATTCCTGATCCCCGGACATTTGTGGGTTCCGGCAAGATTAAAGAAATAGCCGGGTATGTATCTGAAAACAACATAGATGTTGCGATTTTTGATGATGAACTGTCACCAAGTCAGTTAAGAAATATCGAAAATACTCTCGGCTGCCGTGTGCTTGACAGGACAAACCTTATTCTTGATATTTTTGCAAGACGAGCCCGTACCTCTCACGCAAGAACACAGGTAGAACTTGCACAATATCAGTACCTTCTTCCACGGCTTACAAGGATGTGGACCCACCTTGAACGACAAAGAGGTGGCATTGGTCTCAGAGGTCCTGGTGAAACAGAAATTGAGACCGACCGGAGGATTATAAGAGACAAAATTGCTCTCCTGAAAACTCAGCTTAAAAAAATTGACATGCAGATGGCTACCCAGCGGAAGAACAGGGGTAAAATGGTAAGGGTGGCACTCGTCGGTTATACTAATGTTGGGAAGTCGACCATTATGAACCTCCTCAGCAAATCGGATGTTTTTGCTGAGAATAAGCTTTTTGCAACGCTCGATACAACTGTCAGAAAGGTAGTTGTCGGCAATCTGCCATTTCTGTTGTCAGATACTGTGGGGTTTATACGCAAACTCCCTCACGACCTTGTTGAGTCGTTCAAATCGACACTCGATGAGGTTAGGGAGTCTGACCTGCTTTTGCATATAGTTGATATCTCCCACCCGGGATTCGAGGAGCAGATAAAGGTTGTAAACGAAACACTGAAGGAGCTGGGATCGGTTGATAAACCAATCATAATTGTTTTTAACAAAATCGACGCATTTACTTATGTAGTAAAAGATGAAGATGACCTGACTCCGGTAAGAAAAGAAAACTATTCTCTTGCTGATCTGAAAAAAACCTGGATGGCCTCTGATAAAAATCACGAGACGGTTTTTATTTCAGCAAAGACAAAGGAGAATGTTGAGGAACTGCGCAAACTTCTTTATGAGGAAGCCAAAAAGATTCACATCAAAAGGTATCCTTATAATGATTTCCTCTTTGAAACAACCTCAATACCTTAAACAGCATGTACTCACCCCCTTGTATTCCCCCTCTCTACTTTGTAAAGAGGGGGAATTAACTAATAATTAGTGAATTACACCCCATCTCTAAGAATTAGAGAGGGGGGCGGGGGGTGAGTTCATGTGAACCACAGAGTAAATCCTTAATATAATTTATTAGCAGCCATGTACTCGGCAATCTGAATTGCATTAGTTGCAGCGCCCTTGCGGATATTATCGGAAACTATCCAGAGATTCAGACATTTTTCCTTCGAGAAATCCCTCCTGATCCTTCCCACAAAAACCTCATCCCTGTTATGTGAATTAATAGGCATCGGATACTGATTCTCTGCAGGATTGTCATAGACAACAACTCCGGGGAACTGACTAATAAGGAATCTGACATCATCGATGTTGAAATCCTTTTCAAATTCAACGTTAACCGCCTCAGAATGACCACCTATCACAGGGATCCTTACAACTGTTGCAGTCACCTGGATAGTCTGATCCTCAAGTATCTTACGGGTTTCATCAACAAGTTTCTGTTCTTCCGTTGTATATCCGTCGCTCTGAAATGAGCCTCCGTGTGGGAAACAGTTCATGTCAATCTGGTAAGGATATGCCATTTCACCTTTAATCCCTCTCCTTTCATTCTCCATCTGGGTTACGGCCCTTACGCCGGTACCTGTTACCGACTGATATGTTGCAATCACAAGACGACGGATTTTATATTTTCTGTGAAGAGGAGCCAATGCCATAACCATCTGTATGGTGGAGCAGTTTGGATTTGCGATTATCCTGTCACCCTTTTTAATAGCATGACTATTGATCTCAGGAACTATCAGGGGAACATTTTTTTCCATTCGCCAGGCTGAAGAATTATCAATGACAACAGTCCCGTTTTCTGCAAATACCGGTGCCCATTCCCTTGAAGTCGATGCACCTGCAGAAAAAATAGCAAATACAGGCTTTGCCTCGATCGCCTCCATAACGCTTACTACCTTAACAGCTTTTCCTTTAAAGATGATCTCTTTACCTACTGAACGCGCCGAAGCGGCAGGGATTAATTGAGATACCGGGAAGTTTCTTTCTTCAAGAACTTTGATCATTGTTCTGCCAACCATTCCGGTGGCACCAACAACTGCAGTTTTCATCATATAATAATTTAATTTGTTAAGTTTAAAGTAATTAATTATATTTACTGTTAAGTTAAAATCGGTCAAAAGTAACTTTTTTTTCAATTCGTCGCGCTGCATGAATAAAGTTATTTTGCTGGCATTGATAATGCCTGTTACGGCATTCGGCCAGATTATGGAAAACTTTGAACCAGGGAATACAGTCAATTGGGTTCAAAGTCCTGAAGGACACTGGAATGCAGATAATACTTACATTATTTCCGGAGTCTACTCTTTGCATCATACATACGATAATCCCGAAGCCGGAACTGACAGGATTGGAGTATCCCTGAGAAACCTCCACCCTGATGAGGGTCTTACAAAATGGAGTTTTAAGATCAGGCATGGTTATGAACCTTCAGCATCGAATAACTGGGCAGTCTTTCTGATGTCAGATGCTGATCCTTCTTTATTACCGGATAACGGCAGTCTGAATGGTTTTGCAATCGGAGTCAATCAGACAGGATATGATGATACTCTGAGGCTCTGGAAAATCAAGGGAGATGTTTTTATTCCTGTTGTTAACAGCAATATCAACTGGCAAACCGGAATCGGAATTACCGATGCTGTTAAGATAGAAACAGAAAGATCAACATCGGGGCTATGGAGTGTTTCAGTTTCACGGCTTAATGATGATCCAATAGGAATTTCTACGGGAAAAGATTCCGAGTTATTCAATCCCGGATGGCTTGTTGTTTCTTATAAATATACATCAACCCGCGACAGACTTTTGTGGCTGGATGATATAAGTGTTGAAGGGATTTTTTATGAAGATAATGATCCCCCAAAGGTAACTAAATGTGAAGTCACAAAGAAGAATTCGGTGTTACTTTCTTTTAATGAGGAACCCTCCCCGGAAATACTGTTGCCTGCAAATTTTACAACCAGTAACGGAAACAACAAATCAACAAAAATCAACAAAAAAAGTGCTGTTTCCTTCAATATTGAATTTGAAAACCAATTCTTCAATAAGGTTTCAAATACATTAATAATAAGTAATTTATGTGACAGGTCGGGCAATTGTGGCAAAAATATTATTGTTGATTTTACACCGGTCCTGGTTGACCCGGGTGATGTAATAATTTCTGAAATAATGGCCCGACCGATACCTGTTGTCTCTCTTCCCGGGAAGGAATATCTTGAAATAAAAAACAGGACAAGTTTTCCCTTTAATCTGAAAAACTGGAAGCTGTTGTCTGAAAGCCAGAGTTTCATTTTCCCGGATAAGAATATTATGGCTAATGAGATCATGATAATCACATCAGTTCAGGATACATCCTTTTTCATGAAGTATGGGAAAGTAACCGGATTAAAGACCTTCCCATCTTTGACCGATGAAGGGAAAATTTTAGTTATCAGCGACAGTTCAGGTAATCTGATTCATGGGATAGAATATTCTGCTGACTGGTACGGTGATGAATTAAAAGCTGAGGGAGGGTGGTCGCTGGAGATGATCGATACTCAGTTCCCGTTTTACCAGGAGGGGAACTGGCATGCTTCTGTGTCGAGGGAAGGAGGCAGCCCCGGGAAAACCAATTCAGTATCAGGAATTAATCCTGATAATTCGTTTTACGGAATCGTAAATGCGTTCCCGGATGACAGTCTTAGTATAATTGTAGGGTTTTCTGAAACAGTAATCGGTCTGACTGAAAACATAAAAAGCATTAAAATTGACGGGAAAGAGATTAAATATCTTGTCCCTTCCGACCTGATTATGCGTGAGTATACTTTTGTTCCATCTGAACCTTTACTCCGGGGGCAGATTTACGTTATTAATCTTACGGATGATATTAAAGACTTTGCAGGTAACAAGATGCAAAAGGGTAGTTTTAGATTTGGAATCCCTGAACCGGCGCTAAAAGGAGATATTTTGTTTAATGAGCTATTATTTAATCCCTTACCCGGAGATCCTGATTATATTGAATTTTTTAACTGTTCAGGAAAAGTAATCGATGCATCACGGCTTCAGCTTGTATCAGTTAATGATGAAACAGGTGATACCTCAGGTGTTATTCAGGTATCAGGAGAAAAGCGATGTATACTTCCAAATGAATATTATGCAATAACCACAGACAAGGCAAAGGTGATTGAAAGATATTCTTCCTCTGATGCCGGTAAAGTATTTGAGGTCCCGTCTCTTCCTTCAATGCCTGATGATAAGGGACATCTTATCCTGTATAACCGGGAGTTGGATAGGATTGATGAGGTATTTTACAATGAAGAGATGCATTATTCTCTTTTACAGAGTAATGAAGGAATTTCTCTCGAGAAGATCAGGCCTCAGAATTTGTCTGCAGAGAAGTCAGGTTGGCATTCTGCATCAGAAGCACCGGGATGGGGAACTCCCGGTGCTCCCAATTCAGTATTTTCCGAACAACCGGTTAGTGTGGACCTGGTGGTTTTATCATCGACCAAAATTACACCGGACAATGACGGGAATGAAGATGTCCTCTTAATTGACCTGAAGTTTCCAGGTAATGGAAATGTAGTTTCGGTATCAATTTATGACGAAACAGGGAGTTATGTGAGAAAGTTAACAAATAATCTGCTTGCAGGACCTGAGGTATCAGTAATATGGGATGGAACTTCTGATGATGGTGAAATAGTCAAAACCGGAATTTACATAATTCTTATTTCAGCTTATAATGATACTGGTAAAACCGTCAGGTGGAAAAAGGTATGTACTGTTATTAGAGAGTAAGTTTCTATGAATAATGTATTCTATTTTAGGTATAAGGATTTTTTACTACAAAGGTTCTCAAAGGTTATCACGAAGTATCACAAAGGTAAAACCAATAGCTATGAATACTGAAGAAATATTCAAAAAAGTGTTAGACTGTTCCTTTCGGATTCACACAACATTGGGCCCTGGCCTGCTCGAAAGTGCCTTTGTGGTAAAGAAAAATCACTCGAGTGAAGATATCATCTCCGTCATAATGGTAGTCATTCGTGCTTCGGCTTTTTCAGCCTCTTTCTGTACCGATTCATGGGTTGTGTATTCAATCTTACCCTCTATACCGAGGTCAGTTATAATGCTGACTGCGAAGCATGGAAGATTCATATGACGGGCAACTATTACTTCAGGGGTGGTGGACATGCCAACAGCATCGGCACCAATAATCCGGAAGTACTTATATTCGGCCGGTGTTTCAAAAGTGGGGCCGGTTGTTGCAAGATAAACCCCTTTATGTATTCTTATTCCATATTGTTCTGCTATTATCGTCGCTTTTTTGATTAGTGACTTATCGTATGAAACTCCCATATCGGGGAACCTGAGACCAATCCGGTCGTCATTTTGTCCGATAAGTGGATTTGGCATAAGATTGATATGATCAGTTATAATCATAATATCACCAATCTGAAACAAGGGATTGACTCCCCCTGCAGCATTAGAGAGGAAGAGGCACCGGATACCGAGATATTTTAAGACTCTTATCGGCAGCGCAACCTGTTCAGCACCATAACCCTCGTAATAATGAAATCTCCCTTTCATGGCAACTATCAACTTTTTTCCGAAATCGCCAAAAATAAGTTTCCCGGCATGGCCCTCAACGGTAGAGACAGGGAAATTGGGAATATCTTTGTAGTCAATCTCAAGGCGGTTTTCAATTTTTGCAGTCAGTCCGCCCAATCCGGTACCAAGAACAATACCTGCATCAGGTGCGGTTATCCCTTTTGCCTTAAGAAACTCTGTTGTTTCTTTTATTTTTTCTAACATAGTCAAATATCAGATTATCAAAATCATGCTTTCCCTCATTCAAAAAACTTACACCAACCGGAATATAATAAAATGCCATTTTAACAGGTTCTGCAATATTAGTAAATTCCCTTAACCTGACAGCATCTTTTTCAGTTGTAATGGCAACCTTATAAGGAGACTTTAACCCATTCCATGCAGTAACAATCTTTTCAAGATCATTCTCACTAAAATGGTGATGATCAGTGAAATTCAGATGAATTATTTCACCAAAATATTTGTCCAGATATTTCCTGAATGGCTCCGGAACAGCTATCCCTGTTATTAAAACAGCCCCCCTTTTTTCAGGAGTTGAATCTTCAATATGAAATTTTGCTGAAGTATTATTTTCAAACACTGGTAAAGGATCTTTATACGAAATTGTAGTAAAAAAAAGATCCTGGTAAGGAGCTTTTTCAATATTTTTTAATATGATTCTCTGGTTTATAGGGGAAATATTTCCGGGTGATTTGGTAATAAGAATAACATCTGCCCTCTTAATGTTTTTTTTGTTTTCCCTCAGGTTTCCATACGGCACCAGATGGTCCTTATCGACAGGCCTGTTAAAGTCAGAAAGAAGGATTGACAAACCAGGCGTTAAACTTCTGTGCTGAAAACCATCATCCAGGATGATTACTTCAGTTTCCGGATATTCCTTTAAGATTGTTTGAACCCCATTTACCCTGTTCCTGTCTACTGCAACAAGGATATCAGGGAACTTCCTGTAAATCTGAAGTGGTTCATCTCCAATATCTTTTACAGAGGAGGTCGCTGTAGCAACCTGGAAACCATTCGATATTCTTTTATATCCCCTGCTGAGTATTGCCACCCTGAATTTACCCCTTAGTAATTCGACCAGATATTCAGTGTGAGGGGTTTTTCCTGTACCGCCAACAGTAATATTTCCAACACAAATAACCGGGATATGGAACTCATGGGAAGGTAATATTCCGGTATCGTAAAGGAAATTCCTGAAACCTGTTATCATCCCGTAGATAAGAGAACACGGATAAAGAAATAAGTACTTCCTGTTTCCCATATATTAATGGATCTCAATGAAATAGGGTAGTCTTGCCTGTATCCCTGAAAGATTCCTGACTTCCTGTAGTTCGTTATAGAATCTTATTGATTCACCCAACTCATTTTTCAAAATCCGCATTCTTATCTCTCCAGCCAGCTGCGACAGAATTTTTGTATAAGGATCTTCAACTACCGGCAGTTCTCTTAAAGAGTAGGTACTAATACCTGCAAGGCTGGCTGCTCCCTCTATTGCGGCTTTTAATCCTCCCATTTCATCGACAAGACCGATTTCTCTGGCAGCAGTGCCACTCCAAACCCTTCCCTGTCCGATGCTGTCAACAGCCTCTTTTCTCATATCTCTCCCTGTTGCGACTTTACCGACAAAATCGCTGTATACCGTATCAATACTCCTCTGCATCAACTCTTTTTCATAAATATTCATGGGACGGTATACCGATGGGAAATCGGAATTCTTATTGGTATTTACTGTTTCCGTAGATATACCAAGTTTCTGATTCAATAGCTTTCCTGCGTTTGGAATGATGCCGAATACACCTATTGATCCGGTAATTGTTGTAGGACTTGCATAGATCTTTGTACCTGGTGCGGAAATGAAATATCCACCTGAAGCTGCATAATTTCCCATTGAGATCACAACCGGTTTAACCCTAGCTGCAAGTTCCAGTTCCCTCCAGATAAGATCTGAAGCAATAACATTGCCACCAGGTGAGTTGACCCTCAGCACAATAGCTTTAACAGTAGTGTCGAGCCTCTCTTTCCTGATCACATCTCCATAGTCATTCCCCCCAATATTATAGTCGCTTCCCTTGCCCATAACAATTGTCCCCGATGCATAAATAACCGCTATCTTGTTCTTTGCCGATATCATTTTATCAGGATCAGGTACTTTGGTGTATTTGGTCATTGAAACAAAATTGATCTTATCATCCTTTTCTACACCTATTAAGGTCTTAAGTGTATCAATAAGTTCATCACGATAAAGAAGTCCGTCAACCAGTTTATTTTCAAGGGCGCCGGATGCAACATTGCCTACCAGGTTATCAGCCATCTGGTTCAGTTTATCAGGAGGTATGCCTCTGGATTTCGAGATATTATCAATAACATGTGCCCAGATTGAACCTACATAATCTTTAATCTGTTCTTCATTCTCTTTGCTGAGTCTATCAAGAATATAGGGTTCAACGGCACTTTTAAATTTGCCGTGACGTGTAACCTGGACTTCAACACCAATTTTTTCAAGAGCCTTTTTATAAAACATTACATCTCCGCTAAGTCCTTTAAAATCAACCATTGAAGATGGATTAATATAAATTTTGCTGGCCACAGTTGAAAGGTAATACCCTTCCTGCAAGAAAACATAATCGGAATAGGCTATAACAAATTTGCCATCGGACCGGAACTTTTCAAGAGCCTCCCTTATCTCTTCGGTCGTTGCCCATCCTGAAGGCAATAGCCCGTTTTCGATCAGGATGCCCTTTATCTTATTGTCTGCAGAGGCTTTTTTAATATTCCGGAGTATTTCATTCAATCCCGGTGTAGGAGTGACTGTCATATTTATAAGGTCAAATCCTGCAAACGGGTTTGGATTCCCTCTGTCGGGAATTGGTACGCCTGCTTTCAGTACCAAAATCGAATTTTCGGTTATCGAAGCTGGTTTTTCACCCGATGCAACAATTGCACTAAGGCTCGCAATCATTGTTATAAAGAATAGAATAGAGGTAAGAATAATCCCGGTAATAGTAGCCAGAGTGTATTTCAGAAAATTTTTCATCTTTTAAAATGCTTTAATGAAATGAGTTTTAAATATATAAAAAACAAAGGTAATAGATAATGGTAATTAAGGATTTAATAATTTTGACCAAAGATCGGTTTCATTATGAAGAAAGTATTTCTGGGAATCGGAACAAACCTTGGAGACAGGGAAAGCAATCTTAAAGAAGCGATTACCATGATAGGTGAATCGATAGGTGTGGTATTGTCTTCTTCTTCTGTTTATGAGACTGAACCCTGGGGTTTTCAAAGTGAAAATGAGTTTCTGAATATGGTGGTGCAGGTCAGGACATATCTAAAACCGTCAGGGTTGTTAGGAAGGATTTTAATGCTTGAAGCTCAACTTGGCAGATTAAGAGGAGAAAAGCATTACTCCTCAAGGATTATTGACATAGATATTCTGCTCTATGATAATAAAATTATTGACGAGATAAGTTTGAAAATTCCTCATCCACTGATACAGGAAAGAAAATTTGTTCTTGTTCCGTTATGTGAAATCGCACCCGAAGAGGTTCACCCTGTCCTGAAAAAAACATTTGTCTCGTTATTGAAAGAGTGTAAGGATGAAAGTGAGGTGAAAATGTATAAAAAAGATAACCTTTGATCTTATTGTCAGACCCCCTTTGTTTTTCCCCCAGTGGGGGGAAATGAAATCCAGTAAATACTTAATGAATTTTCGCCCCTTCAGGGGAGATACCGCGAAGCGGGAGAGGGGTTCTTGTTACAGCAACCCGTTATCCGCGAAGCTGTAATAATCTTTTTCTGATATTATCAGATGATCAAGAAGCTGGATATCCATCAGATTACCTGCTTCTTTTATTTTCTGTGTAATTTTGGAGTCAGATTCACTTGGATTAAGATTGCCTGAAGGGTGGTTATGGCATACTATGATACCGGAGGCCAGATACTCAATCGCTTTTTTCATTACAAGCCTGACATCGGTTACAGTTCCACTGATACCTCCCTGGCTCAGTTTCATCCTGTTAATCACTTTGTTCGACCTGTTCAGGAACAGTATCCAGAACTCCTCATGTGTAAGGTCGGCGAGGAGCGGTTGAAAGATATCAGCAACATCTTTTGAACACCTTATCTGTGGCAGATCTGGTATTTCAGCCAGTTTCCTTCTTCTTCCCAGTTCGAGGGCTGCAGCAATGGTAACAGCTCGTGCGGGGCCTATTCCATTCAGCTTTATTAAGTCAGAAATAGTAAGCTTTCCAAGACTGTTAAGGTTGTTGTTCACAAGGCTTAGAAGCTCCCGTCCAAGATCCACTGCTGATTTTTTTTTGGTGCCGGAACTTATTAATATTGCCAGCAATTCAGCATCGCTAAGACTAGCTGTTCCTTTTTGGATCAGCTTTTCCCTGGGTCTGTCCTCAACAGCCCATTCGGTAATTTTAAGAGACATGCAGCGAAAGATGAAAAATATCTTTTAAAGTTAAGTAATTGTAATCAAATAAAAAAGCCGTCATTTTGATGACGGCTTTTGAATGATATAATGTTATTAAGATTATTTCAGGGTATTTACATGCTTTATAAGAGATGACTTAAGGTTTGATGCCTTTTTCTTGTGAATAATATTCTTTTTTGCCAGTCTGTCGAGCATGGAATTTACTTTTGGGAGCATAGTTCCTGCTTCTTCCTTGTTGGTAGTACCGCGAAGTGTTTTCATAGCATTCCGCATAGTTTTTGCGGAATACTTATTGATTTCGTTTCTTTTTTCGATCTGCCTGATCCTTTTTTCCGAAGATTTATGGTTTGCCATAATTTAAAATTTAACTCAAAATGTTTTAAAATTGTAGTCCATAGGGGAATCGAACCCCTGTTACCAGGATGAAAACCTGACGTCCTAACCACTAGACGAATGGACCATGCAAAGAACTTTAAAATGCGGATGCAAAGAAAGGATGTTTTTTTTGATCTGCAAAATTTTTTACCTAAAAAACATATCTGATTGATAAGGCTCCGTTTATCCCGCCCCAGCCGGTATATCCAATCAGGTTAACAGTTGGAAGGATGTCGAGGGAAAGGTTCAGGGGGATCTCATCAAAAGTATATTCCAGACCCAATATTCCATCCGCCCCGATAACCGGTCCGGCATATGTTCCATTTACTCTGGGATTTGCCCCTGTATTCCAGAAACCGACATGAGCTCCGAAACCCCAGAACCAGTTCAGTCCGGGATACTCTCCGGTCCAGTGTTCATTTTCATATAGTCCCGTGATAACAAAACCTCCCCACCGGCTTGCAAGGATCCCTTCAACGGCATTTGTTTCACTCAGGAAGTGTTTCAGTGTAATGCCATAAGGAAATCCTGCTCTCAGGCCAATGCCGTTTCTGTAATCCTGCGCTTTTGAAGCGGTGGTTAATATGGCTGTAAGAATCAGAGCAAACAAAACTTTTTTCATTTCTAATTATTTTTCAATTTTAAATTTTTCAGTGTGCAATATTATTTTCCTGTCCATTATTAATCCCCCAAAAAGCACGTTTTGAAATATAACGTTACAATCCTTTATTTGTTACACAGCAATTCTTCTGACAATGATTTAAGATCACAACCATTATAATCGCCGGAGCTCATAAACAGAAAAACGGGGCAGGGGAAAAACTGGGTTTTAATGAATGAAAACATTTCCTCAGAATTATCATAAACCCTGATGTTCTCTCCTGAAAAGGCTTCTCTCACCATCTCTTTCGACAAAGGTGCAAGCTTTTTAAGCTCCAGTTCATGAGGATTATAATAAATAAACGCAGAAGAAGCTTTGTCGAGCGTTCCTCTGTATAGAGGAAGGAAATCAATATTAAGACTTGAATAGGTATGCAACTCAAAACAAGCTAAAATATTTCTGCCGGGGTATCTTGATGCAATCGCTTCGACAGTAGCTTTTACCTTCGATGGAGAATGAGCAAAATCGAGATAAGCCACTCCGTTTTCATTTTCTTTCAGTTTCTGCAGTCTCCTTGAAGTGCCCTCAAAACTCTGTATTGCTGAATAAAAGTCATCTTCATTTATCCCTGCTTCCAGACAGGCTTCTTTTGCAGCAGAAAGATTCTGCATGTTGTGTTCACCGAATATCTTGACCGGGACAGTCCTGTTATGAGTTGCTGCATAGAATCCGGTCTTATTCTGAAAGTGTCCGTGAACTTTGTATGGTATCTTTCTGATCTTTTCTCCTGCTGCATTTGCAATTTTTTTTACTTCCGGGTCCCCATCAAAGTAAATCAGACTTCCTCCATCCGGTATTTTTTCGACAAAAACTCTGAATTGTTCAACATAATTTTCAAAAGTCGGAAAAACATTCATATGGTCCCAGGCGATACCATTAAGGATTGCTATATCAGGCATATACAAGTGAAACTTTGGCCGTTTATCCAGGGTGGAGGTGAGATATTCATCACCTTCAAGCACAGCAATCTTTGAATCATCCGACAGGCCAACCATTGTCTCATATCCATCAATCATGGAACCGACCATGAAATCAAACTTCACTCCGAGAGATTTAAAAACATGCATTATCATTGCTGTGGTTGTGGTTTTCCCATGACTGCCGGCAACAACTATGCGTTTTTTGTCTTTTGTCTGTTCATAGATGTATTCGGGGAATGACAAAATCCTTATTCCCAGTGCATGAGCTCTTATAAGTTCAGGATTATCAGGTTTTGCATGCATTCCCAGGATGATGGTATTTATATCACTGGTTATCCGTCCGGGATCCCAGCCATATTTTCCTGGCAGCAGGCCATATGAAGCAAGCCGTGAACGTGACGGCTCAAAAATCTCATCATCCGATCCGGTGACAATATACCCTTTCCTGTGAAGTGCTATTGCCAGATTATGCATTACAGCTCCACCGATAGCAATGAAGTGTACTTTCATTCTATACATCACATATCTGGATGCATTTCCGTAATGATGCCAGTTTATCCTTCTCAGCAGGTACAAATTCCTGTCCGACAAAACCTTTGTATCCTGTTTTTACTATTGCTTTCATAATTGCCGGGTAGTAAAGTTCCTGGGTATCATCAAGTTCGTGTCTTCCCGGAACACCTCCTGTGTGGATATGTCCTATATACTGACTGTATTTTGTAATGTTGTCGATGATGTTCCCTTCCATGATCTGCATGTGGTAAATATCGTAAAGAAGCTTAAATCTTTCAGATCCTACCATCTCACAAAGAGCTGATCCCCATGGTGTTTTGTCACACTGATAGTCTTTATGGCCATAGCTGTTCAATAATTCCATAATTATTGTAACACCATGTTTTTCTGCTGTTGGCATAAGCTTGCGCAATCCTTTGGCACAATTGATGAGTCCTTCATTATCGTTTTGTCCTTCACGGTTGCCTGAAAAACAGATCAGGTTAGGTACTCCTGCAGCTGCTGCTTTAGGTATCATAGCCTCGAAGTCGGCAATCAGTTTATCATGATTGCTGATACGGTTAAATCCTTTTGGAATTCCCCAATCAGTTGCATAACCAACGGCACACTTAAGTCCGGCCTTTGTAACTGTGGCCCAGTCTTTTTCACCCAGTAATTCAATCGATTCTATCCCCATCTCTTTACATGCTTTTGCAAAATCTTCGAGTGGGATATCATTATAGCACCATTGGCTGACTGAATGATGAATATTTCCTTTAAGTTGAAATGGTCCTTCACCAACGCCGGCCAAAGCCGTACCAAAAGGTGTTCCGGCAGCTACAACCGCAGCACCAGCCATACTTTCAATCATATGTCTCCTTGTCATGTCTTTAGAGTTTAATTTATTTGTCATAAAGATAATGTCAAAAATCCTGTTAATAGCGATATTGCGGTTAAAGTTTTATATTTGTAAAATGGACCATGATAAGGGAGGATATTATGAGAATTCCTTCAAAACATGATTATAAAGAGGGCCATTCCATTGAACTTCTTCGCAGTGGAGAACCTTTCTTTACAGCCAATATAAACGCAATTGACCAGGCAAAGCATTTTATCCATTTTCAGACGTACATTGTTGATGAGGATGAAACCGGTTTACATACCATTGATGCCCTGGTCAGGGCAGCCGAAAGAGGAGTAAGGACTTATCTTCTTGTGGATGCTTATGGGACAAAATACCTTTCAGGGGAATTCATTAAAAAAATCGAAGATTCCGGTATCCTGTTCCGTTTCTTCTCTCCGGCTTTCATTACCAAAGGTTTTCAGCTGAGTCTCAGGCTTCATCATAAGGTGCTGCTGGTTGATGGCGAAACTGCCATTATCGGCGGCATGAACTTTGCCAATCGCTACCATGGGACAAAACTTAAGAAGGAATGGCTCGATTTTGCACTTATTGTGAAAGGGCCTGAATGTGCTCATATCAATAATATCCTGAAAAAGCTATGGAACAAAACTTTTCTATCCAGGAATGAACGTTCAACTGAAATGGTTCACAGTACGAGGAGATATGGAGATAATATTAAACTCAAAGTGCTGGAAAACAACTGGTATCGTAAGAAGATAGAAATCCTTAAGAGTTACCGGTCTGCCTTTAAACATTCAAGTGACAGGATGGTAATATTTGCAAGCTATTTTCTTCCCGGTCGTAATGAACGTAAACTTCTCAGGAATGCCAGTTCCCGTGGGGTGGATATTAAAATTGTACTTTCGGCTGAATCAGATGCTCCAATATTCAAAAGGGCTACATATTTTCTTTATGATTTTATTCTGCGTAACAATATCAAAATCTATGAATACCTGCCGTCAAATTTGCACGCCAAGGTAGCCACTGTCGATGGCAGATGGAGTACGATAGGCAGCTACAACCTGAATCACATCAGCGATTATGGCAGTATTGAGATGAATGTTGATGTTCTCGATGCTCCTTTTGCAGAACATTTCGAGAAGCTGTTGCTCAAAATCATCAAAGAAGATTGCCGGCAGGTCATCTTTGAGGAATATTTGCGACGAAAAACCTGGTTGTCTCAACTCTCAGACTGGTTCTCATACCAGATGATAAGACTGCTTATGCGGTTGATGTCTCAGATGACATCAAAACGTAAATAAACCTCAGAACTGATGAAAACTCATTGAGACAAACTCCAGTACGGTTGGTAATGCTGTCCTCCAGTATGTCCATGTATGGCCACCATCACGCATCCTGAATTCGTGAGGTATCTCCTTCTTCCGCATTGCAATATGAACAAGAGAGTTCCCTTCATAGAGAAAATCATCATCACCGCAATCGATATACCATCTGACAGCTTTTTTCTCATTATCGGGAATATTTTCGATAAGGCTCAGTACACTATATTTCTTAAAATATGCTTCCTTGTCAGCATCAGTTATACCTTCAAATCCCTTCCATAACCTGTAATTCTTGAGATCTTCAATATTTTTGGGGCCGGTAGCCGCACTTAACGGGCAAGCAGATGAGAATAATTCAGGATGATGGAGAGCATATATGAAGGTGCCCTCACCACCCATCGACAAGCCTGCTACTGCACGATATCTTTTTTCTCCTTTTATTCTGTAGGTTTTTTCAATAAAGGGCATAAACTCCTGGAAGAAAAAATCCTCATAAAGCCAGGTGCCTTTAACATCATTAACATAACCTGGTCCTCCTGTATTTGCATCCGGCATTACAATTATCATGGGAGTTGCAACTCCGGTATTTATAGCATTATCTGCAATATTCAGGACCTCCCCGAATTGCACCCAGCCTGTTTGATCATCACCAAATCCGTGAAGAAGGTAGAGAACCGGATAGCTGCGCTGTGAAGTCTCATAATCGGGTGGTAGATAGATAGCATATTTCCGGTCCATTTTTAATATTTTGCTCTGCATCGAAAGATTATCCATAATCTTTCCTGTCTGAGCCATCAGAACCGATGCGATCATCAAAAAGACGAATGCGAATGATATTTTTTTCATTGTTTAAAATATTTGATTTTGAAACATTAATAATTAATGAATGGAAAGATATTAAAATTCTTATTATTGTATATTGATTTTTTATAATGAAACTTCATCTTTTCAATATTGCAAACTTTAAGGTTGACGGAGGGGCAATGTTTGGTGTTGTTCCAAAAACTTTGTGGTCGCGCGTTTATAAATCCGACGAAAATAACCTTATTGTTCTTACTCTGCGTTCTCTCATTGTTGAGACTGACGGTCATGTGATTCTTGTCGATACCGGCTGGGGTGATAAACAGAATGAGAAATTCTTCCGGCATGTCCATCTGCATGATGGAGAGGGCCTTATTGAAGGTCTGAACAGCAGAGGATACAAACCGGATGATATTACAGATGTTGTACTTACTCACCTTCATGCAGACCATTGCGGTGGCGGAATTAAACATAAAAAACCCGGAACCGGTTATGAACTGACATTTCCGAATGCAGCTTATCATGTAAGCCGTGCACAATGGGAATGGGCTTCGGAGAATAATCTCAGGGAAGAAGACGCATTTCTTGAGGAGAATATTCTCCCGATATCGCAGAGCGGGCAACTTAATCTTGTTGATGAGGAGGATGATCTGTTTGAAGGATTTTCTGTAAGGATGTGCTACGGACATACTCCGGGTCTTATAATACCGGTAATAAAGTATAGAGGAAAAACCCTGGTTTATACCGGCGACCTGATTCCGACAGTTGCGCATATTCCGCTTATATGGAACATGAGTTACGATATCGAATCGCTCAAGACTATTGAGGAAAAGAAACAACTTCTAAATGAGGCGCTGGAAAATAATTGGATCTTTGTCTTCCAGCACGATGAGCATGTTGAATGCTGCACCCTTGAAATGACACCCAAAGGCATCAGGGCAAAAGAAAAATTAAATTTTTCAGAGATTGTTTAGTTCAAATCAGAAAGATTTTTTTAACCGCAAAGAGCGCTAAGAAGGCGCAAAGCGCGCAAAGATCTGAAACTAATAATTCCTCTTTGCGACCTTTGCTAAAACTTTGCGTACTTTGCAGTAAATACATATTTCTGCTCAATAAAATTTTTTGTATCAATTTTTTCTTTGTTTGATAAGTCATTTGTTTCTACATTTGATATTGGCTTAATATAATTATTAATATTTCTACATAATCAATTCATTGTTAATAAAATAATACATAATATATGGCAGATTTTATCTATGAAAAACCTTTCCAGATTGAAAAGGATACGACCAGCTACCGTCTTTTGACTAACGACTATGTGGAAGTAGTTGAAGCTGATGGCAGAAAGATTCTGAAAATTGATCCGAAAGGACTTGAACTCCTCGCCAAAGAGGCAGTCTCGGATCTGTCATTTTACCTCCGGACATCGCATCTTGAAAAACTCAGGAAGATCCTGGACGACCCGGAAGCAACAGATAATGACCGTTTTGTAGCATATATGATGTTGCGGAATACTGTGATCTCTTCAAAAGAAGACCTGCCCTGGTGTCAGGATACAGGTACTGCCATAGTTGTTGGTAAAAAGGGAGAGGATGTCCTGACCGGAGTTAACGACGCTGAACATCTTTCGAGGGGAATTTTTGAAACTTTTAAATTGAAGAACCTCAGGTATTCCCAGATTGTTCCGTTAAGTATGTTTGATGAAAAGAATTCAGGTACTAACCTTCCGGCCCAGATAGATATTTACTCGACAGAAGGCAATGGTTATGAATTTCTTTTTATTACAAAAGGAGGAGGTTCTGCCAACAAAAGTTTCCTTTTCCAGCAGACCAAGTCCCTTCTGAACGAAGATTCACTTACAAAATTTGTAAAGGAAAAGATAAAAGACCTTGGCACTTCGGCCTGCCCGCCATATCACCTGGCACTTGTTATCGGAGGGACATCAGCTGAAGCAACACTTAAAACTGTTAAAGAAGCTTCGGCCGGGTACCTTGATTACCTGCCAACATCCGGAAATGCCAGCGGACGCGCCTTCCGTGATCTGGTATGGGAGGAAAAGATTGAAAAAATCTGCCATGAGTATGGTGTCGGAGCACAATTCGGAGGCAAGTATTTTGTTCATGATGTGAGAGTTATACGGCTGCCCCGCCATGCGGCTTCATGTCCGGTAGGATTGGGAGTAAGTTGCAGTGCTGACCGTAATATTAAAGCGAAGATCACTGATAAAGGTATTTTTCTGGAACAGCTTGAAAGAAATCCTGCACGTTTCATGCCTGCAAAAGCGCCGGAACTTGAGAAACCGGTTGAGATTGATCTCGATCGCCCGATACATGAGGTTCTTGAAGAGCTGACAAAATATCCGGTTAAGACCAGACTCAATCTCAAAGGGACATTGATCGTAGCCAGGGATATCGCTCATGCACGGATAAAGAAAATGATCGATGAAGGTAAACCGATGCCTGAATATTTCAGGAACCATCCCATTTATTATGCCGGTCCTGCTAAAACTCCCATCGGAATGCCGTCAGGGAGCTTTGGTCCGACTACCGCCGGAAGAATGGATTCTTATGTAGAACTCTTTCAGAGCCTTGGAGGATCGCTTATAATGGTTGCAAAAGGTAACCGCAACAGGCAGGTAATTGAAGCCTGCAAAAAATATGGGGGATTTTATCTGGGATCAATAGGAGGTCCGGCTGCTATTCTGGCTGCAGAGAATATAAAATCTGTGGAGATGGTTGATTTTGAGGATCTTGGAATGGAGGCAATAAGGAAAATAAAAGTTGAGAATATGCCTGCTTTCATTATCACCGACGATAAGGGGAATGACTTTTTTGACGAATACAATAGGTAAATGGAATCGGGTTTCCCGTTTTGGTACGGGGCATGCGGAATGGGGTTTGAGGAAGAAATGAGGGGGAGAAATGGAGATGGGGAGAAAAGTGTATTATTTATATTGTATAATAGCCGATGCAGAAGAATTTAACTCATAAAAATCCCCTCCTGGAGGGGCTTGGGGTGGGTTTTATCAGGATTAAATACTTAACCACCGAGATCACGGATTTACACTGAGAAGTTACGAGTAAATCTGGATTATCTGTATTTCTCTGTGCCCTTGGTAAAAAATGTTTTTAATGGATCTCATCAATAATAAAAATCTCGTGCCGGTCAAGATTTAACCAATATTTTATTGAGTTCTTCCTTACAAGCTCCCAGTAGATATTGCTATCGAGGCCATAAACAAAATTGATCTCCTTTAGTTCAGAACTTATCTTTTCTGCTATTTCGGGTTTGAGTGTTAATCTTATTTTCCGGGTCATGTACGTGAATTCAGTGGCAGGAAGGGTCGGTACATCATTTTTTACCGTCAATAATCCATGTCCGGGAGTTGCTCCTGTGCTTACCTGTAAGCCATCATTCATACAGCTGAGCGGTGGTATTGACCCGGCAAAAGAGGTGGCACTGAATTCATCAACTCCGGTATCGAAATACTCTCTTGCCCTGATCCCCATTTTTACGCCAACAATGGCAAAAACTCCCAGGTGGCGATGAAGCTCGTTTGCCAGGACCCCTGAACTCCATTCATCCAGTCCATACTTTTCAATAATTTCCGTTACGGAAGGTCTGATATCTTCGAAATAAAAAGCAGGATCGGTCGGGAATTCCCTGATAACCTGGTTCCTGGCAACAGTTTCTCCCTTTAGTATTTTTATGGCGTTTTCTTTTAATAGTTGTATGTTAAGGGGAGAAGATTCGCTGTTTATTCCTATTGAGTCGGTCTTGAAAAGCTGAGGATAATGAAGGAATACCGGCACCATTTCATCATTAGCTGTATAAGAGTAATTATGTTCTTTTGACGTTTCTGAAATGAAGAAACCAGATATCTTCTCTGCATAAGAATTATGAATTCCGGCAATCTCTTTTATCAGCATTTTATCAAAAAATGTCTGTTCTCCTGAACCTTTAACAATTCTTACAGGAATTTCTTCTTTTAAAATTTTTGAAGCTGATTGCTTGTCAATGCTGAAATTAAAACCTTTCGTGTCTCCAAGACCATCGGCGCTCCAGATGATTTCTTTTACCTGTTTTCTAAATACGGGGATCTCTCTTAACGCTGAATAAGCGGTTGTCATTCCGCCCAGACAAACAAAGCTTATTTTGGTTTTTTCAGTGGAGAGGATATCTTTTATCAGGTCAATATGATCCTGCGTCTCTCCAAAGGAAATTTCTTTCTCATCACCCCATTTTGTATTTAATGCAACGGTGAAATTCTGAGATTTATAATTACTTTTCCTGTTTATCCCGACCGGTATTCCTTCGTGGTAAAATGAGTTAAGCAGGCTCTTTACTTTGATATATGCGTTTTCTGCAGAAAGAGCTCCCGGAGATGTTGTTATTGCAAGAACCCTGACGTCGGGAGATGCCAGAAGCATTGTGATAGCCCTTATATCATCTATCCCCCCGTCTGTGTCAATAATCACATAATGAGATGGTTTCCATGGATGGGAATATAAGCTTAGGTTTATCAGGAGCGATAAGCAGACAAATATTATTCTCTTCATTTTAATTAAATATATGGTGTAAAAATAGCAAAAACAAAGATTTTTTATGTTGAAAATGATATAAGCTCGTTTTGGATATTATATATTTTTTTAACTTGACCCAAACTTTTTTTGAACTTATGAAAAAATTTCTGATATGGTTTACACCGGGACTGATTGTCGGTGTAATGCTTATCCTTATTGCAGGCAAAGCATTGAATAAAACATCCACAAACGAATATTGTGTGTCTTGTCATATTCATCCAATGGCTGACGCAGCATGGAAAAAATCTGTTCACTATGATACTCAATCGGGATACAGGGTAGCATGTGTTGAATGTCATCTTCCTCCCAAAGGACATGGATACCTGTGGGCAAAAGGAACAACAGGATTACGTGATCTGTGGAGCAAATGGACCAGAGATTCGATCTCCTTTAACTGGGAAGACCGCAAAAGGCTTGAAGTTGCACGAGGATATGTTTACGAAAACAGTTGCATCAAATGTCACGAAAATCTTTTCCCTGCAAAACTGACAAAAGCCGGAGAGGATGCACATCTTTATTATACCCGGCAGGAAAAAACACCTAACCTGCACTGTATCAATTGCCATCTGAATTCAGGCCATTATATAGAAGGCTATACTCATGGAAGCGATACTACTTTTGGAATAGTATCTGCAGCACCAAAAGAAATTTTTACCGAACCGACACCAGTTACCGGATTTAAAAGTTTTACTGAAAATATTCCGCAATCGGCGGTCACATTTAATATGTTAGCTGTCCCGGGTGGTACTTTTAAAATGGGCAGTCCGGCTGGGGAACCTTTCAGGAAAGTGGATGAAGGTCCCGTCAGGGAAGTTCAGATCAGCCCCTTCTTTATGGCTGAAGTTGAAGTAACATGGAATGAATACCTTGCATTTTATGTTCAGACTGCTGCCGAAGGTCGTACCACAGATACGGAAGGGTTAAGAAATAAACAGCCATCGGAGACTGATGCTATTTCCGGAGCCACACCTCCCTATGGACAACCGGATCAGGGCTGGGGAATGGGCCAGAGGCCGGCAATATCGTTTTCGTACCACGCCGCAGAAACTTACTGCAGATGGTTATCACAGGTTACTGGCAAAACTTATCGGCTTCCGACTGAAGCAGAATGGGAATATGCATGCCGGGCCGGCACAACTGATCCTTATTTTTTCCCTGGCGATCCCAAAAAATTTGAAAAGACAGGCCTGAAGGCAAAACTTTCGAAAAATGATACAGCCGTAATCAATACTTATATAGTATTTAGAGGTAACAGCCCGGCCAAAACCCAGACTCCCGATTTTGTTAAACCCAATCCTTTTGGTTTAAAGAACATGTTAGGGAATGTGGCTGAATTCTGTGCTGACTGGTACCAGGCTGATGCCTACTCGCAGTATCCCGAAGGTGTTATTAAAGATCCGAAAGGACCGGGAAACGGTGAAGAGCATGTAGTTCGTGGCGGTTCATTTCTGAATACAGCTGGTACATTGAGAAGTGCTGCCCGGGACTATACCAGGACAGAATCATGGCTGATGACTGATCCACAGATGCCAAAGAGTATCTGGTGGTACTCCGATTGCTTTAACGTCGGATTCAGAGTGGTTTGTGAATTTGATAGCAGAACAGGAAATATTACAGCTGAAAACTAAGGATAATCCAACATTTGTTTGAAGGGAAGTAAGAAAACTAATAAAAAAAAACTTGTTTTTAAAAAACTCATTGTTTATATTGCATAACCTTTAACCCTGATTTTTAAAACAAAATAACCTGACCTGAATCTGAAAGCTTTTATAAATAGAAGGAAAATAGAATTAAATTTGAATGAGTGT
>JBGOZX010000017.1:0-41632 GCA_041480425.1 Bacteroidia bacterium | reverse complement strand
TGTCTTGATTTAAAATAGCACTTGGATCAACATTTTTCTTTTCTATTGAATTTGCTATTATTTGAAGTTCTGATATTTTTTTCTCCAGATCAGGAGATAATTCAAGGTCAGGATATTCTGACCATTCTATTGAATGAATATCATCTATATCGTCATTGCCTGATTGCTGTTGTATATAAACCTGTCCCGTTATTTGTTCTAAAAAATTATTCAGTAGATCAATTTGCGAAACTGGTCGGACTATTTTATTACTACCAACTTTATTAATCACTCCATCGGGATTGATTCCTGGTTGGATAGTCTTTTTCTCCTGGTTCATTTTGAAAATTGCCATTTCTTTGATTAAAATCTAATCATTCTTCCCATTGAAATATAGCAATTTATTTGTTTTAATTGATAAATGGGATCTATCAAATATTGAAAGATCCCCAAACTAAACTGAGAATTGTATTTAAAGAAAGCGGTACATATCAGGAAACTCACTGCATTTCTACCCCGTCCCCGGGATTAGAGAATGTACCGCCTCGGTCACTATCTGGGTTGACCACTAAGAACTAAAAAGAAGGCGACACTTTGATGTGAAAGTCAAGTCTGCAATACAAAATCTACTGTCTGATAGATAGATTGAAAAAAGTGTCGCCTGGAGAATCTTTATATATTTTAATTTTACACGTTCAATACAGACAGCATATCAAATTTATACCAATTGAGTTATATTTCATAATTTTATAATCTAGATACATGAAAAAATTTACAACATTGCATAAATTTATCTATATCATTGCTAAAAAGCAAGTTAACAATGTGGTTTAATCCGTGTTTGAATAAGCTCTTTGCTTTTCTTACATAACTTTTTTTATTAGGTATATACGAACTGAATGAAATAAACTACTAATCATGAAACTGCCAATTCATTGCCAGAAATCAGAGATCAGGTTATTGCATAAAGATTCAAAACACTTATCTGTTTTTATGCTATTGCTGATTTTAAATATCCCTTTCATTCTGGCCCAGACCAATTTTACCATGGAGGATATCAAGTCGTATCCTTTTCCTGAAGCACTTACGGTTTCATCAGAAGGAACCCGTATGGCATGGACATTTAATGAACAGGGATTAAGAAATATATATGTTGCTGAAGGCGCTGATTTTATTTCACGCCGGTTGACCAATTATGAAAAAGATGATGGACAGACTATATCAAGCCTGATTATATCAGGTGATGGTGAATGGGTAGTTTATATCAGAGGCGGTGATTTTGACTCTAACTGGGACACCGATCTTCCGGTAAATCCCACATTCGATCCAATCCCTCCAAAAGTCCAGATATGGAGTGTCCCTTTTAAAGGAGGAGAGCCTATTTTATTGGGTGAAGGAATAAATCCTGTTATTTCACCAAAAAATGATGTTGTTGTATTTGTCAAGTCTGATCAGATATGGAAAGTTGCAATAGACGGAAGTACAACTGCAGAAATGATGATCGCAACCAAGGGTACCAATAGTTCTCCGGTCTGGTCACCTGATGGCTCCCGGCTGGCTTTCCAGTCAAACCGTAAGGATCACTCATTCATTGGTATATATAATAGTCCTGAAACTCCGATTTTATGGATAGATCCGTCTTTCAATCTTGACGGAACCCCCAGGTGGTCGCCTGATGGCAGGTTTGTAACATTTGTGCGACAGCCCGGCAGTGGAGGAGAACCGGATTCAGCATTATCAGATCAACATGATCCATGGACAATAATGGTCGGGGATGCAACTGATGGAACAGCTAATCAGATATGGAAAGCTCCCGAGACTTTATACGGTTCTTTGCAATCGACAGAAGGCGAAACAAATTTACATTGGGCAGCAAATAATCGTATTGTATTTCTTTCTTACCAGGATGGGTGGCAACATCTTTACAGTATAGATAAAAGCGGTGGGAAAGCAATGCTACTTACTCCAGGGGACTTCATGGCAGAATATATTTCTCTCAGCAAAGACGGCAAATGGCTTGTCTTTTCAGGCAATGCCGGATCAGATAAATATGATATCGATCGCAGGCATATAGTGCGAGTACCAGTTGATCGTCAGGAAATGGAAATAATGACACCTGGTGTTGGTCTCGAATGGACTCCTCTTATCACCGGTGATGGAAACAAACTGGTTTACATAAGTGCCACACCTCAGCGTTGCCCTTTGCCAGCGGTAATGGATCTAAAAAACAGGGATATAAAAATAATTGCAGAAAACAGGATACCTGATAATTTTCCTCAGAACCAGCTTGTAACTCCTCAACAGGTCACTTTTAGAGCACCCGACGGAACAACAGTTCATGGGACTCTCTTCCGGAAAGCTGATGGCAAAGAAAAGAAACCTGCAGTTGTATACATCCATGGAGGACCTCTCAGACAAATGCTTCTGGGGTGGCATTACTTACCATATTATGCAAATGCTTATGCCGTCAACCAGTATCTGTCAAACCAGGGCTTTGTTGTCCTTTCAGTAAACTATAGGCTTGGAATAGGTTATGGATACGATTTTCAATATCCGGCAATAGCCGACCAATATAGAGCATCGGAATATCAGGATGTCAAGGCTGCCGGAGAATGGCTTAGAAAACAAGAGTTCGTAATTGCTGAAAAAATTGGCGTTTACGGAGGGTCGTTTGGAGGCTACCTTACAGCGTTAGCGCTTGGTCGAAATTCTGATCTTTTTGCAGCAGGTGTTGATATTAGTGGTGTTCATGACTGGACAGCAGGCACATATGAAAGACCTGTTTCCAGCCAGTATGAAAAAGTTCCTGACGCTGAGATGGCCCTCAGAGTTACCTGGGAATCTTCTCCGGTCTCATCGGTAAAAACATGGAAATCACCTGTTCTTGTAATTCATGCTGACGATGACAGGAATGTTGCAATTAATCAAAGTACAGATCTTATTCAGAGATTACTTAAACAGGGTGTCGAAATGAAAACTATGATGATTGTTGATGATACTCATCATTTCCTTATATATAGAAACCAGCTTAATGTAAATAAGGCTGTTGCAGAATTCCTCCGGAAATATTTAAAATAGATTTGTGATCACTAATATGTTTATGGTTTTTCATTTCTTGCAGAGACTGTTTTGCGTTGTACTTCTACATTCTGCATTCGACATTCTTCACTGCGGCGGACAAGCCCGCCTGAACGCCTCAGTCGGGAAGGCATTCTATCTTCTAACTTCTCCGCCGCGGCGGACTTCTAAATTCTATCTTCTACTTTCTACTTTCGACTTTCTATCTCCCTGAAACTAATGTACCTGTTATCGTACATAATGCTCAGGAATCCTGCCAGTCGCTTTTCCAATCCGCTTGTTTTTTCCGGTATATCAATCCATCTTGAGTTAAGGCGATCGAGCAGGGTAGCCACGTTGGACACCCCATCTATTGACTTCCATACTTCCGAGCCGGTCTCATCCAGCCGTATCCTGATCACCGGCGAATGTCTTCCAAGGGCAAAGCGCGAAAACCTGACATTTTTAAATTTCTTAACCAGTAAAACCACTTTGCCTGTCTCCTCCTCCTCATGTTCATGCAAGCGCACCGGAGTAAGGTCCAACAGGTTGGCCTTTTTCAAAAATCGCCGGCGCTCGAAGAATTTCATTTAAAAAAGGTTTATATGACAGTTCTATAACTTGGTTATTAACTAATAGCTATTAGCTTTTGGTCTCCTTCGGCCGGATTGGTATTTTATATTCCGGTTTTACTATACTACTGCCTGTGGTGGTGCCGGCTCATCGGGTCTGCCTGCATTGCGCAGAGGGATATAAATCAAAACGAGCGAAATAAGGATTATTACTATAAATCCGATCATCACATGCGGATCGTATAGCTTCTGCTTAAAATCGATGTTGGCGATCTTGAGCGGCGCAAACAACAAGCCGGTAAGCGCTTCACCCGCGATAAGACCAGACGCCAGCAGTATGCCAATATTTTCAACCCGTGCACGCTGAGCCTCATTAAGCTTTCTTCTTTCAATCATCATATCCACAATACCCTTAACCAGTCCGCCAAGGAAAATGGCAAACGTTGTTTCGAGCGGAAGATACATACCTACGGCAATGAGCATAGGACTCTTCACCTGCATCAGTATCAGTCCCATTCCGAAGAACATACCAAATACGATGAGTGGCCAGGTCATCTCACCACCCACAATGCCTTTCGATAGCATGGCCATGAGCCCGGCCTGGGGAGCCGCAAGGTTCTTGCTGCCAAAACCGCCAATATAGTTTTCATTCAGTCCCTGGGCAATGTCGGCCCTGTTTAAAAAGTCGAGTACAATGAACATCACGGCACCGGCCAGCACTACTCCAATGATATCGCCGATTTGCATTTTCCATGGCGTTCCGCCAAGAATATGTCCTGCCTTGAGGTCCTGGAGCATCTCGCCTGCAACGGCAGCTGAAACACACACGATAGCTGCCACGCCAAGCACTGCGGCTACTCCCCCATTATTTGCATTCACACCAATGGTAACCAGTATCAGTGCGGTAACCACGAGAGCAGTCAAAGTCAATCCGCTGATAGGGTTGTTGCTCGATCCCATAATCCCTACCAGGTAACCGGAAATAGCGGCAAAGAAAAAGGCCAGTATAATCATTAAGGTGGCTGCAACAAGGGCAGGAAGAAGTGCTGTTTTGAAAACAAAATATGTAATGATGAAAGTAGCTAAGGCAACCAGGAGAATACCAAAAATGATCCATGAGAACTTTATATCCTTTTCGGTTCTTAGTTCAACCGATCCGCCCATAGCTGCTTTTTTCACATCGCCGAAGGAACGCGAGATACCTGCAATCAGGGTCTTGCGCATTTTGAAAAGGGTATATAAAGCGCCCATGAGCATTCCTCCAATGGCAATTGGCCGTACGATGAGATACCAGATGCGGCTCATCTGGAATTCAGGAGAACTAACTTTCTGAAGAGCGTCGGCTACCGAATATTTTGGGTAGGCAGCCACAAAGTTGGTGGTCCACTCCTGCAGGTAATCAGGGGTGAAATAGGGAGAGACAAAGAGATATACAAGGGGGGCGAGTAACCCCCATGCCACCAATCCACCGCTGAAGTTTAGGGCTCCCAGTTTGGGACCTATTATATAACCCACACCCATGTATGCCGGACTGATACCGGGTGAGCTGAGCAAGGCGCCGCCATTTACCTTGAAGGCAGTACTCTTTATCGTATGGCTCTTGAAAGCGATAAACTTATCGTACGAAAGTTTGAAGAAATTCATTTGCCCGAGCGCCTGGATAAGAGCTCCTATGCCCATTGCGCTGAACAAAAATTTGGAACCGCTGCCCATGGAACGGCCACTCTTGTGGATTTCAGCGGCTGCAACACTCTCAGGAAAGGGAAGCTCGGTATCATCCACCATAACCCGGCGAAGCAAGGCAACGAACATAATACCCAGTATACCTCCGGAGATTAGAATAACCGTAGAGGTAACATAATGTCCTGGCGTAAAGAAAGGATCCCAAAGACCAGCAATGAAGAATGCCGGTAAGGTGAATATGGCACCGGCGGCTACCGATTCACCGATGGAACCAACCGTACGGGCAAAATTCTCTTCCAGGATGCTTCCCCGCATTACCTTTAACAAGGCCATGCCAATAACTGCAGCCGGATAGGTGGCCGCAATGGTCATCCCGGCCCGCAACCCAAGGTAGGCATTGGCTGCACCCAGCACCACTGCAAGGATAAGTCCGATTATAAGGGCCCGGAGGGTGAATTCGGCCATCTTCGTTTCGGCCGAAACAAAGGGTATGAATTTCTTCTGTTCTGCCATACTATAAGCTTTAGTGATTAATATTTCAGGTTAGTATTTAAAGGGGTAAATGTAAAAAAAATATCAAATCCCGGTTATGCTGTATTGTTCTGAAATAAGTTGACATAATTGTTTCAGAGTAAAGTACAGAATAGACCTGCGTGCAAATTGTGTGAAAACAGGTGAAATAAAAAAGGAGCTAAATTGCTTTAACTCCTTGATTATTAATTGTCGGGGTGATCCGACTCGAACGGACGACCACTTGCACCCCATGCAAGTACGCTAGCCAACTGCGCCACACCCCGTTTTATCCACTGTAGCTTTCTTTGACCACCGAAACGTAAGTGAAGGTGGTAGCGAAGGTGGAGGTTCCCCATCGCAACTTTGTCGTTTATGCTCCATAGCTTCAGCGACGGAGCGGTAAAAATGGTAAAACCTCAGCAAAAATAATCAACTATTCCGATTCTGCAAAAAAGGGTATTCTCTTGTTAATCCGCAATTTTGTTTATTTTATTAGAGTCAGAAACGTTAGTCACACAATAAAAACACCATTTTTTGTATCTTTGTAACTTATTTACAACAAGATAATTTATGGAACTTTTTAAACCTCTGGATCTTCAAAAAGAGAGTCAGAATATTAATGTTGAAAATGTTGAAAAAATCAGATGTCTGATAATAGGCTCAGGTCCAGCTGGTTATACAGCTGCTATTTATGCCGCCAGAGCCAATCTTAAACCGGTACTTTATACTGGTCTGCAAATGGGAGGTCAGTTAACAACTACAACTGAAGTAGAAAATTTTCCAGGTTATCCTGACGGCGTAACAGGGCCGGAAATGATGGAGGACTTTAAAAAGCAGGCAGAACGTTTCGGAACAGATATCCGCTTTGGCATAGCAACTGATTTTAATTATTCCGGAAATAAACATATCCTCACAATTGATGAAAATAAAACAATCGAGGCTGATACAGTTATTATTGCAACTGGTGCAACTGCAAAATACCTTGGTCTTGAAGCTGAAAGACGTTATGCCGGGATGGGAGTCTCTGCATGTGCTACCTGTGATGGATTTTTCTACAGGGGAAAAGATGTTGCTGTTGTGGGGGGTGGCGATACTGCAGCCGAAGAGGCAACCTACCTGGCAGGGATGTGCCGAAAGGTTTATCTGATAGTCAGGAGGAATGTGCTCAGAGCATCAATAGCTATGCAACAGAGGGTATTAAATACATCAAATATTGATATATTGTGGGAACACCAGACTGTAGACCTTTTCGGTGACAACGGAGTTGAAGGTGTCACACTGGTAAAGAAAAAAGGTACACCTGAGGAAGAAATCGTAAAACTGAAAATTGATGGATTCTTCCTTGCAATAGGGCATACACCAAATTCGGATATATTTAAGAAATTCATTGATACTGACTCGACAGGCTATATAAGAACAGTACCCGGTACTTCAAAAACTAATGTTCCGGGAGTGTTTGCAGCTGGTGATGTCCAGGATCCGGTTTACCGGCAGGCGGTAACTGCTGCTGGTTCAGGTTGTATGGCCGCAATAGATGCAGAAAGATATCTTTCAGAGGTACAGAGTTAATAAATGTCTAAACGGAATAATAGTAAAGACCCCTCTCCTGCGATGCGGGATCTCCTCTGAAGGGGAAAAATTATGTTCATAAATTGCTTTTCGATATGAAAACTTTCAAAAAATCATTTAAAATAAATGCTGAGCCATCTGATATTTATTCAGCGATTACAAATCCTTATACAATAGAATTATGGTCAGGTTATCCTGCAAAAATGGATACCGAACCAGGAAATGAATTTTCATTATGGGAAGGCGATATTACCGGAAAAAACTTAGAGTTAATTCAGGACAGAAAAGTTGTGCAGGAATGGTATTTTGGTAATCAATCCGAAAAGTCTGTAGTTACAATCACTATTCAACCAGACAGGGATAATTCACTTGTGACAGTTGAGCAAACAAATATTCCTGATGATGATTTTACTGATATTTCCGAAGGATGGAAGGAGTATTATATTGGAGCTATCGTTAATTTCTTTAATCCTAATTTTTAAACTCAATTCTGAAATTATCAGACCTATTATTGTCAAGAAGGCTGAATATATCCTCGGAACAAGCATAAATAAGAGTTGCAATACCCTTGTAACATAGTGTTTCAGCATATTTCTGAATCTGTTCATTCCATTCCGGAATCCATGAGAGAATGTGCTGTCCAATAAATCTCCTGATTTCATTTTTCATCTCCTTCCGGCATGCTTCATCATCAAGTGCTATATGTTTATCAACCAAAAGAGTAAGGAAAAGTAGTTCCGTTCCAAGATGATCGTCGGGGACTTTAATACGGGAACTGGATTTCCATCCATAGGAATTATAAAAATCACTTACCTTGAAAGGGAGTTTTCCATTCAGCAGAAATTCATTTTTTAAATATGTGGATTCGACCGGCCGGGCAAGAGCCAATTCCGAATCTGAAAAGAGTTTATTATAATCTTCCTGTAACATCCTCCTGCACTGGGTTTTATCATTACAGGAATTCCTTAACTGTGAAGCTGCTTCAATAAACCTGGGATTGCTGCTTGATACCGGCAGGGCATTTAATATACCCTTTGACCAGAAATCAACCACACATTCCTCTGTGGGTTCATACATTATCATACTCCCTGCAAAATAGAGCAGCAAATTATACCCTTTTAATAGATTATTCTGATTCTTTTCTTTATCAGTTTCCATATTACTGTTTTTCAGGCTAGCAGAAAAACGTGGCTCTTATGTTGTGAAGCCCTTGTTTCTATTAGAATTATAACCGAACTGACATGGGTTTTGTTCAAAAAGCGCTAAAATATTACTTCATTCATCTCATCCCTTCAATCTGTAACCTTATCCTTAGAATCCCTTCTCCTGAGCATTCTACCTCATCACCCAGCCCCTTCTCCAGTTCTTTAACCTCATCCCTATAATCCCTTCTCCTATGAGGAGAAGGGATGTAATATAAAGATAATTAATGTATTAGCCCTCTCCTTCAGGAGAGAGTGGGGGTGAGGTGAAAAAAAGGAGAGGGTTGGGTGAGGTGGATTTCAGGAAGGGAGGGAATAAGATGAAAAAAAGCTGCACTATCCGGTACAGCTTTCTTATTTATTGAATAAGATTTCTACTTTGTAAAATCTGCCATTTCGTGAGGATATTCATCATTATCGATCTTCCTTTTAATCTCTTTAAATGTTTTCACAGTGTATTCAACATCTTCCAGTGAATGGGAGGCTGTTGGGATCAACCGCAACATCACGACATCTCTTGGAACAACAGGATAAATGACTACAGAACAGAAAATACCATAATGTTCTCTCAGGTCATAAAGGAGCTGAGTGACCTGCGTGACGCCACCTTTCATGAAAACGGGAGTAACAGGTGATTCTGTTCTTCCAAGGTCAAGACCTGCATCTTTCAAACCTTTCTGGAGAGCTCTTACGATAGTCCAGAGTTTTTCTCTGTATTCAGGGTGAGCCTGGATAAGCTCAAGTCTTTTAATTGCTCCCAGAGTCATGGCCATTGGAAGTGATTTTGCATATATCTGCGACCGAAGGTTATAGCGGAGGTAATTTATTACTTCTTTCGTGCTGGCAACAAATCCGCCAATCCCGGCCATTGATTTGGCAAAGGTGGCAAAATAGACATCGATCTGATCCTGAACACAAAAGTGCTCACCGGTACCTCTGCCATTGGCTCCCATGGTACCAAAACCATGAGCATCATCAACAAGAAACCGGAAATTGTATTTCTTCTTCAGCTCGGCAATTTTGTCAAGCTTGCCAAGATCTCCCGCCATTCCGAAAACTCCTTCAGTAATTACCAGAATGCCGCCACCAGACTCTTCAGTCAGTTTTGTTGCACGCTGAAGCTGCTTCTCACAGTTTTCTATATCATTATGCGGGAAAACAAATCTTTTACCAAAATGAAGCCTCAGTCCATCCATGATACATGCATGTGACTCTGAGTCATAAACTATTACATCATGCCTGTCAACGAGCGCATCAATTATGGAGACCATTCCCTGGTAACCGAAATTGAGAAGATAAGCATCTTCTTTCTGCTCGAAATCGGCTGCCATTTTCTCAAATTTCTCATGATTGGTGGTTTGTCCCGACATCATCCTGGCACCCATAGGATATGCAAGACCGTATTTCTCAGTGCTCTCGGTATCGGCTTTTCTGACTTCAGGATTATTTGCAAGGCCGAGGTAATTATTTAAGCTCCAGGTCAGAACTTCTTTGCCTCTGAATTTCATTCGGGGAGCTATTTCTCCCTCCAGTTTGGGGAATGTGAAATAGCCATGGGCAATCCCGGAATACTGACCTAATGCACCTTTGTTTAATTTGATTTTTTCGAATATGTCCATGTTAAAATGCTTTTTAAATAAGTTTGCACAAAAATACAGATAAAGGAGTATACCCTAATACCTATTTATACCTAATTTGTTCATGATATTTCTCAGGATGAAACCCACATGATTGATCTAAATCCCAATCTCCAGTGAAAATAATTCATTTTCAACCGAGCGAAGCTCAACGAAGTTAATCAAGTGTGGTTTGCCTTCGGACTTCGGCCGACATAGTCAGCTACGTCCGACTAAGTCGGCGAGCCCTTCGGGGTTCATCAGACCTTAAACGAATAAATTATTTACTAATGAAATAAATAGATAAATATTGCGTTTTTATGGCTGGAATCAAAAAATAATCAGTAATTTTGCGCAACAATTTTTTTTATGAGGTTTAGATTATATTTTGTCCTGATTATTTCTGTTTTAGTTAGTTCATGTGGTGAATATGAGAAGCTCCTCAAGGGTACTGATTATGAATTAAAGAAAACCAAAGCTAAGGAATATTTTGAAGCCGGGCAATATGTAAAATCCTCTGAGATATTGGGTCAGATTTTACCACGTTACAGAGCAACTGAGGAAGCTGAAGAGCTTAACTGGCTGAATGCACAGAGCTATTATGGTATGAGGCAATACGACCTGGCAGGAAGTTACTTCAAATCATTAGTTGAACAATATCCCTTTGGCAAATATGCTGAAGAAGCAACTTTTATGGGTGCAAAGTGTGATTTTAACATCTCACCAAAGGCAGAACTTGACCAGGAGAACACGAGAAATTCGATAGAAGGGTTTAATGTTTTTATTAAAAGGTTTCCTTCAAGCCCAAAGGTTCAGGAAAGTAAAATGCTTATTAAAGAACTCCAGGAGAGACTTGTGGAAAAATCATATCTGAGTGCAAAACTCTATTACGAAATGAAACAATATAAGGCTGCTGTTACTGCACTTACCAACAGCCTGAAAGAATATTCTGACACAAAGTACAGGGAGGAGATGATGTATCTGAAGCTAAATTCCCTGTTTCTCTATGCTGAAAAAAGTCTGTTCAGCAAGCAGAAGGAGAGATACCAGACTACACTGGATGATTATTATTCATTCATGGAAGAGTTTCCGGAAAGTAAATATTCAAAAGATATAAAGAAAATTTATCAGGACACCACCAGATTTCTTAAAATAGGAAGCAGTGATACTTTAGCTAAAACTCAATAAATATATATATGGATTACAGAAAATCAATTGCACCCGTAACTACTGTTACACGTAATCTGGACATGATGACAAAAGATACCGGAAATATTTATGAAACTGTTATCATCGTTTCGAGAAGATCAAATCAGATTTCTGTAGAGATGAAACAGGAACTCAATAAAAAGCTTGAAGAATTTGCTTCATATACGGATAATCTTGAAGAGGTTTTTGAGAACCGTGAACAGATTGAAATTTCAAAATTCTATGAACGACTTCCCAAGCCATCACTTATTGCTTTACAGGAGCTTGAGGAAGGTAAGATTTTTTTCAGAAACCCTGATTCTACTGCCGGCAAAACCAAAATTTAGCAGAAAATGCTAAAAGGGAAAAAAATACTTCTTGGAGTGACGGGAGGTATTGCAGCTTATAAAACTGCAACAATAATCCGGTTGCTTATTAAGGATGGTGCTGAGGTAAAAGTCATAATGACAAACCATGCCAGGGAATTTATTACCCCTCTGACCCTTGCCACATTATCGAAAAATCCCGTTCTTACTGAATTTTATAATCCGGAAAACGGAGACTGGAACAGCCATATCGACCTGGGCTTATGGGCTGATCTTTTCCTGATTGCCCCTGCTACAGCAAATACTATAGCAAAGATGGCTAACGGTATTGCTGATAATCTCCTTCTTACCACTTACTTATCTGCCCGTTGTCCTGTTTTTATCGCTCCTTCAATGGACATGGATATGCTAAAACATAAGGCAACAAAAAAGAATATTGAAACACTAATTTCAAACGGAAATTATGTACTTGATTCGCCAGGCGGAGAACTTGCCAGTGGACTTACAGGAAAAGGACGAATGGCAGAACCGGAAGAAATAGTAAAAGAGATTAAAAGCTTTTTTACAAAAAAAAAAAATTATAAGCCTTTGAAAGGCAAGCACCTCCTGATTAATGCCGGTCCTACTCACGAACCTATTGATCCGGTGCGCTTCATAAGCAATCATTCTTCAGGTAAAATGGGTATTGCACTCGCCGATGCAGCAGCTGAATACGGTGCTGAGGTAGAACTGGTCCTTGGCCCGGTTAATATACTTCCTGAAAACCGTTCGGTTAAAATAATCAATGTTACAACAGCTGAATCAATGGCAAAGGAATGTATTGCACGATTTAAAGGCTGTGATATTGCAATTCTGGCAGCAGCTGTTGCAGATTTCTCACCTGAGAAAGTTGAGGAAAAGAAGATGAGAAAAGCCAATAATGAATTGATATTGAGACTTAAGCCCACAAAAGATATTGCGGAAATACTTGGAAAGTCAAGAAAGAAATCTCAATTTCTTGCAGGTTTTGCGCTTGAAACACATAACGAGCTGGTTAATGCTGCAGCAAAACTAAAACGTAAGAATCTCGATATCATTGTTCTGAATTCATTGCAGGAAGCCGGTGCCGGATTCGGGTTTGATACAAACAAGATCACAATAATTGACCGAAACAATAATATTGATAAATTTGAGTTGAAATCAAAAGAAGAAGCTGCCCGGGATATACTCGACAAAATTGTTTCAATGATGAATAATTAATCATAATGACATTATTGCATTTTACGAAATATTTGTTTTTTACTGTTCTGGTGCTTTGTCCGGAATTGATTAACTCCCAGGAGCTTAATTGTAACGTGCAGATTTCTGCCCAGAAGATACAGGGATCTAATCGCCAGGTTTTCGAAACGATGCAGCGCGATATCTATGAGTTTTTGAATAACACAGTGTGGACTAACCATGTTTACAGTTATGCTGAAAGGATCGACTGCAATATTCTTATTAACCTGACCGATCAGCTTTCGGCTGATGAGTTCAGAGGAACAATTCAGATTCAGTTGCGCCGCCCTGTTTATAATACCACTTACAATTCTACAATGCTGAATTTTATTGATAACAGCTTTCAGTTCAGGTATGTAGAATTTCAGCCTCTGGAATTTGACCCTAATACTTACAGGTCAAATCTTGTTTCGGTCCTTGCTTACTATTCATATATCATCCTAGGATTTGATTACGACTCATTTGCACCGGAGGGGGGTACTGAATTTTTCCAGGTGGCAGAGAAAATTGTGACTAATGCACAAAACGCACCGGAGCCAGGATGGAAACCATATGATGGTTCACGAAACCGTAACAGGTACTGGCTTGTGAAAAATATTCTTGATAAGGAGTATGAAAGAGTAAGAAGGTTTTTATATGAGTACGACATCAACGGGCTTGACAAAATGGAATCAAGGATCTCTGAAGCAAGAACCAGTATGGTGGAGAGCCTTAAATTGATTCAGGAGGTGTACAGACAGAAACCAGATCCGTTCATGTATTTCGTACAGGTTGTTATGGAATCCAAGTCGGATGAACTGGTCAACATCTTTTCAGAAGCATTCCCGGAAGAGAAAAGCCGTGTTATACAGATACTTACTGAAATAGATCCTGCAAACAAAGCAAAATATGAGAAGATAAACACAGCCAATATACCTTAATAACCGGCTATGCTCGCAAAACTTTTCGTTCAAAACTATGCACTTATAAAAGAACTGGACGTTGAACTTGAAACCGGCCTTACCATCATTACCGGCGAGACAGGTGCCGGTAAAACAATTCTTCTGGGTGCTCTTTCGTTAATCCTTGGCAACAGAGCTGATACATCTGTACTTCTTGATAAAAATGAAAAATGTGTAGTAGAAGGGACATTTAAAATTGAAGAATACGACCTTAAAGACTTTTTTATCTCTAATGATCTTGATTATGAGTCTGTTGCAATAATAAGAAGGGAAATTAACACTGCCGGCAAATCACGGGCATTTATTAATGATACACCTGTGACGATAAACCTGCTTAAGGATCTTTGTGAAAGGCTTATCGACATCCATTCGCAGCATCAGACATTGATGCTCAACGATAATTCATTTCAGTTAAATATTATTGACTCATTTGCAGGAACTGCCAGCCTGAAAAATGATTTCAGAATTGTCTATAACAATTACAGAAAGCTGAAAAAGGAGTTTAATGAAATCAGGGAAAAAGCCGAAAGGAATAAGGCAGATCTTGAATATTACCAGTTTCAGCTTAACCAGCTTGAAGATGCAAAACTAAAAAAGGGCGAACAGGAGGAGATGGAGAGGGAACAGGAGCTCCTGGGGCATGCAGAGGAGATTAAAACGGCACTTACCAGTTGCTCTCATCTTTTTTCATCCGAAGAAACCTCTATTCTTTCAATGCTCAGGGAGGTAAAGATAAATATCAGTAAAATCATGACTTTTCTACCTGAAGTAGAGAATATTCTTTCCAGAATCAATACTTCATACATTGAACTTGATGATCTTGCTGTTGAGGTTGAAAAGCTTGCCGTAAAAATAGAGGCAGATCCGGAACGACTGACCCGGGTGAATGCCAGACTCGATGATCTTTATTCCCTGATACAGAAACACCGGGTTAAGAACCTTGATGAGTTGATCGCTAAAAAAGAGGAGATAGAAAAAATCATTAATTCTATTGTTACCAGCGACGAAAGGCTTGAAGAGATGGAAATTCTTCTAAAAAAGGAGGCTGAATCATTAAATTCTCTTTCAGAAGAAATGTCAAAAAAGAGGAGAGCTGTATTGCATGATATCGAGATGAAGATCACAGAATTGCTTAAACAGCTTGGTATGCCTAATGCTAAATTCAGGATATCATTTTCGCAGTCAGAGGAGTTCACTCCATCAGGTATTGACACTGCAGATTTTTTGTTTTCAGCAAATAAGCAAACTGATCCGGAAAACCTTGCCAGGATAGCATCGGGAGGGGAATTGTCGCGAGTAATGCTGAGCCTTAAATCGATGCTGACAAAAAATAACAATCTTCCCACAATCATATTTGATGAAATCGACTCAGGGGTATCAGGTGAAGTTGCTGATAAAGTCGGTCAGATCCTTTCCGGTATGGGGAAATACATGCAGGTAATAAATATAACCCACCTTCCACAGGTTGCATCGCGTGGAACAAAACACTATCATGTTTACAAAGAAGATACAGGTGACTCAACAATTACCCGGGTTAAGTTGTTAACTCCTGATGAGAGAATTCGTGAAGTAGCCAGATTGCTAAGCGGCAGTGCGGTAACTGAAACTGCTCTTAAGAATGCACGTGAACTCATTAAAGCTGGTATTGAATAACATTCAATGGTTCACTTAATCTATCAAACTATTGACAATGACGGCAGGTCTTTTACAAGGTAAAAAAGGAATTATTTTCGGAGCATTAAACGATAAATCAATTGCCTGGCAGGTAGCTCTGAAAGCATGGCAGCATGGGGCCGGAATGGTACTGACCAACTCCCCCGTTGCTGTCAGGATGGGGACAATAAACGAACTCGCGCATCTGACAGGTAGCAAGGTTATTACGGCTGATGCCACCCGGATGGATGATATTGATAAACTCATTACCGAAAGCATGAAAGCTTTCGGGGGTAAATTTGATTTTATACTTCATTCCATTGGGATGTCGCCTAACGTAAGAAAGGATATTCCTTACGAGCAAACTAATTATGAAAACATGCTGAAGACTCTTGATATTTCAGCACTGAGTTTTCACAGGATTTTGCAGACTGCCTATAAATATGATGCCATTAATGAGTGGGGTTCGGTAGTAGCATTGTCATATGTCGCTGCCCAGCGGACTCTTACAGGGTATAATGATATGGGTGATGCAAAAGCGCTTCTTGAGTCTATTGCACGGTCATTCGGTTATATATATGGTCGTGACAGGAATGTAAGGATAAATACAGTTTCACAATCTCCCACACTTACTACTGCAGGAAGCGGTATTCATGGGTTTGATTCTCTGGTTGATTTCTCTGAAAGGATGTCTCCCCTTGGTAATGCAACTGCTGAAGAATGTGCAGATTTTTGTGTAGCTCTCTTTTCAGACCTTACACGAAAGGTGACCATGCAGAACCTTTTTCACGATGGTGGATTCTCAAATATGGGAATGAGCCTTAAAGCGATTGAACAATACAAAAAGAGTTTTGAGGAGTGTGATTGAGATGAAAAGTAAATAAGTATAAATACTTATTTTTCAAGCGATTTGCTATCAGGTAAGTCGCTTTTTTTTTATATTTGATTAGAACAAATACCTGAAACAATGTACAAAATTGTTATCTTGATTTTTGTCTATTTTACTTTTCCCCTGGTAATTATCTACATGTGCAGACGCTGGTCCTTTTTTAAAAAGCTTGGATCAATTGTACTCGCATACGGCTTCGGACTGCTTTTGGGCTCATCCGGAATTTTACCCAGAGGGAGCGACAGCTATCACTTAGCTTTGCAGGGGAAACCTGCCCTGCCTAAAACAGAGGTACAATCGTTGCTCGCATCAGGAACCATAAGTGATGATGATGTTTTTGTAAATTCAATTGCAAACGCACAGGATATTCTAACCACTGTTGTCATTCCGCTAGCTTTTCCATTGCTTCTTTTTTCACTCAATGTAAGGAGATGGATACGACATGCAAAAACAGGTTTTGTTAGCATGATTCTGGCTTTGATATCAGTTATCGTAATTATCAGTTCTGGATACTTGATATTTAAACATGTTGTTCCTGATAGCTGGAAAGTGGCGGGAATGCTTGTAGGGGTTTATACCGGAGGCACACCAAATATGGCTTCTCTGAAAATCGCACTCAATGTCGATCCCAACCTCTTTTTAATGACAAGCACCTATGATATAATTGTCGGTGCATTCACTATAATCTTTTTCATTACAGCTGGTCCGAGAGTTTTCAGAGCAATACTTCCACCATTCAAGCATTTAGGTGAATCGGTGGACACGGATCAGGCAGTTGCTGAAGCAGAAAGCTTTGAAGATTACTCAGGTATGTTCAAAAAAGGCAGATTACTTCCGCTGCTTAAAGCATTTGGGATTTCTTTACTTATTGCTGTATTGTCTGCAGGCATTGCAATGCTGTTCCCTAAATCCTCATTCACGGCTGTTGCCATTCTTTTTATTACTACTCTGGCTATACTCGGGTCATTGATACCGTGGCTCAACCGGGTCGATAAAACCTTCCAGCTAGGGATGTACTTCGTTCTTGTTTTTTCGTTTGCCGTTGCATCAATGTCAAACCTTAGCGTAATGTTTACAATCGGGTTCCTTGGTCTTTTTGGATATGTTTTATACGCATATTTTGGTTCTATCATTCTTCATCTTTTATTATCCAAAATATTCAAGGTCAACGCCGATGATTATCTTATTACCACAACCGCCTTTATTTACTCCCCGCCATTTGTACCTGTCGTTGCTGCGGCACTTAGAAACAAAGATGTTATAATAACCGGTATTACTGTTGGTATAATCGGTTATATTATTGGCAACTATCTTGGAGTCGGATTGGGATATTTTCTAAAAGGATTTTGACTCCATTTGTTTTTCCCCCTGAAGGGGGAAAGAAATCAAGTAAATGTAGGATAATAAGGGAGTTGTGAGGAGGTTGCAATATTAATATAGTATCCTAAAACAGGTAATTCAATCCAAATGAGAAACCAATATTTCCATCCTGTTTGTTGAAGGCTTTACCTATATCAATAGCAAGTACAAAGTTCTGATTCATGGCCACCATAATACTTACACCTGCACTCTGGTGGAACTTTTCTTCTCCTGGTTTGAAGTAATTGGCGAAAGTATCTCCGGTATAAACTTCACTGATTATATTAGATCCATTGAAAGTAGCCTGGAGATTATCAGGCAACTTGATATTTTTTGTAACCCTTCCGAAATCATAAAATCCGTTTAGCCCAAGATAGAAGTCTTGTTTTGCTACTTTGAAATATAAAGGTTTCCAGCGAATCTCAATATTCCCATAAAAGAAAGCATCTCCCATAACCCTGTTAAAGAGAACTCCCCTTAATGAACCTGCACCGCCGAGTCCCTCAGAAGTGGCCCCTGTAAGCATAGAAGTAATCAGCTGTGATTGATAAAAGAAAGGAGTCTTTCCTGAAACAGTAGCCTGATACCCTAACCGGTAAACAAGCGAAAGGTCCTTTTCAATTAATGTAAAATACTGACGGTGTGTGATATATAATTTAGAAAAGCCCCAATCATTTCCGATGAACTTGGGAGCCATTTCGACCCCAATCTCTGTCCAGAGACCTTTCATCGGATTGGGCTTGTTATCGCGGCTATCCCATTCCAGACCCGCTTTGATTGTATTAATCCATCCTCCATTGGCTTCATTGTCTGTGATCAACCCCAGTTCCTGGTAAAGCTCAAAAACACCAGGTTTATCAATAACTGGAGGTAGTTTAACTTTTTTACCTTTGTTAAGCCTGTCAATATCGACCGATTTGTTTTCAAAATGCTGAAAGGCAAATCCTGCGCTCCATTTGATATGCTCTCCCGAAAGCTTTCCCTGGAAATCATTCTTAAATCTGAACTGGTTCCTCTCATAACGATAGAACATCCTTGTTCTGTAAGGGGGACTGGCTAATTTATCATCCGTCCAGTCTTTATTAAAAACAGATTCATAACCGTTAAATCCATAAAAAGGACTTGCCTGGTCGGGAAGATAGCTGAAATCACTTGTCATATGTACTCCAGGGATGAGATGATATGATTCATACATAAATCTGTAAATGCCACTTCCTTTTGTAAAACGGGATACTTCAGTATAAGTATGATCAAAGAAATCAGGATATGTACTGCCATCGCCATAATTAAAAAATTCTACAAGGGCTCCGTACTGAAATCCAAGGTCGGAATCATAGGTAGTGGCAGGCAGAGCACCACCGAACTTCCAGCCGGTTTTTACCTTTTTTTCCTGTGCTGATACGGAGAGTACCAGAATTGTTAAAAAAATAACAGAAAAGGTCTTTTTCATATGTTATAGTTTTGGTTGACAGAGATAAAGATAAAGAAAAATGGAAATCGTAAACTCTTTTTTTAATATTTGCTACCTTACGCAGTAATTTTAGGACTAAATACTTATATGGATTTATTGATAACAAATATAGGATGTCTGGTTCAGACCGAAGACATTCCTCAGAGCATGGTATCAGGGAAAAAAATGTCATTACTGAACACTATATCCGATGCTTACCTTATTATTAAAGATGAGATATTCACCGATTTCGGATCGATGGTCGATCTTGACCGGAATATTATTAAATCAGAAAAAAATAATTTTAACATAGTCGATGCAGCCCGAAAATTTGTTTTTCCATCCTTCTGCGATTCCCATACGCATCTCGTATATGCAGGAAGTCGTGAAAATGAATTTACCGACAAAATCCGGGGATTATCATATGAGGAGATTGCAAGGAGAGGAGGCGGGATACTAAATTCTGCAAAAAAATTACACGAAACATCTGAAGATGAATTATTTGACCAGTCCATGATCAGGGTAAATGAAATAATTAGCCTGGGAACAGGAGCTGTAGAGATTAAAAGTGGTTATGGCCTTACACTTGAAGATGAAATTAAAATGCTCAGGGTAATCAGAAGAATTAAAGAGAACACCCCTCTTGAAGTAAAAGCAACATTTCTTGGCGCCCATGCAATCCCTTTTGAATTTAAAAACAACCACGAAAAATATGTTGATATCGTCATAAATGAAATGATCCCGGTTGTTGCATCAGAAGAGCTGGCCGATTTTATTGATGTGTTTTGCGACCGGGGATTTTTTTCTGTTGAGGATACTGAGAGAGTTTTAATGGCTGGTATAAAACACGGTTTCATACCTAAGCTGCACGCCAATGAACTGGATTATTCCGGTGGTGTGCAGGTTGGTGTTAAATACGATGCTCTTTCAGTTGATCATCTTGAATTCACAGGTGATGCTGAAATCGAAGCACTTCTCGGTTCTGAAACAATGCCAACACTTCTTCCAGGTTCGGCATTCTTCCTTGGCTTACCATATCCTCCGGCTCGAAAAATGATAAATGCAGGTCTGCCTGTTGCACTGGCCTCAGATTATAACCCCGGTTCATCACCATCGGGCAATATGAAGCTTATAATGTCGCTGGGATGTATAAAACTCAGGATGCTTCCTGAAGAGGTTATTAATGCAGTTACTATAAATTCAGCTTATGCCATGGGATTATCTGAAACACATGGATCAATTGCCCGGGGTAAAGTAGCTAATGTGTTTATTACCAAAAATATACCATCTTATGATTTTATGCCATATGCGTTTGGCAGCGACCTTATCGATACAGTAATACTAAAAGGTAAATTAATATACTAACTCTGTGGTTATGGAATCGCCCTCCAACCCCCTTGAAGGGGGCTAATACTCGAATATACAGAGAATTAACCCCCCTTTAGGGGAGCAGGGGGGTAAAACTAAAGAAGAATTAATCTTATTATGGAGAAGAAGATCATCGAATGTGTTCCGAATTTCAGCGAAGGCAGGGACATGGGAATAATAAAGCAGATAACGGATGTTATTGTGGCAATTGATGGAGTTAAACTTCTTGATGTAGATCCAGGTAAGGATACCAACCGCACAGTAGTGACATTTGTGGGAGGACCAGAAGAGGTTTCAGAAGCTGCCTTTCAGGCTGTAAGGAAAGCATCCGAACTGATTGATATGTCAAAACATCACGGTGAGCATTCCCGCATAGGGGCGACTGATGTTTGTCCATTTGTGCCGGTGGCAGGGATTTCTATAGAAGAAACCGCAGAATATGCACGAAAACTTGCAAAAAGGATCGGAGATGAGTTGGCTATACCTGTCTATTGCTATGAAAATGCTGCTTTTGAGGAGAAAAGGAGAAACCTGACTAACTGCAGGGCCGGGGAATATGAAGGACTGAAAAAAAAACTTGCTGATCCTGAATGGAAACCCGATTTCGGACCTGCTGTTTTTAACAAAAGGGCAGGAGCTACGGCAGTAGGTGCAAGAGATTTCCTGGTGGCTTTCAATGTGAATCTGAATACAACATCAATACGCAGGGCAAATGCTATTGCTTATGATGTCAGGGAGAAGGGGAGACCTGAAAGAGAAGGAGATTCTGTTAATGGTAAAATAGTGAAAGATGAAAATGGGGATGTGGTGATGATACCAGGATCACTAAAAGCTGTCAAAGCAATAGGCTGGTATATTAAGGAATACGGGATAGCGCAGATCTCCATTAACCTTACAAATATCTCTGTAACACCTGTTCATATTGCTTTTGATGAAGTTTGCCGGAAAGCCGAATCCAGAGGTGTCCGGGTAACAGGTTCAGAACTCGTCGGACTTATCCCTCTCAAAGCAGTTCTCGATGCCGGTCGGTATTTCCTTGAAAAACAGCAACGGTCGACAGGAGTATCTGATGAAGAACTTATAAAAATAGCAATTAAGTCGTTGGGACTTAATGATGTACATCAATTCAAACCTGAAGAAAAAATAATTGAATACGTCATGTCGGAAAAAGATAAACCACGGTTAATAGACTTGGATCTGCAGGCCTTTATGAACGAGACTGCTTCGGAATCACCTGCTCCGGGTGGGGGTTCCATATCATCATATATAGGGGCACTTGGTGTGGCGCTGGGAACTATGGTCGCAAACCTGTCAAGCCACAAACGCGGTTGGGATGACAGGTGGAAAGAATTTTCAGATTGGGCTGAAAGGGGAAAAGCAATACAGAACAAGCTTTTACAATTTGTTGATGAAGATACAGCGGCATTTAACAAAATAATTGAAGCATCCGGACTTTCTAAAAAAACAGAAGAAGATAAGGCAATAAGAAAATCTGCAGTCCAGGAAGCTACAAAATATGCCGCACTTGTACCTTTCAGGGTTATGGAAACAGCTTTCTCCGGTTTCGAGTTAATCAATGAGATGGTCGAAAAAGGGAATCCAAATTCTGTAACAGATGCTGCAGTTGGGGCCTTAGCCCTTAGATCGTGTATCAGAGGGGCCTTCCTGAATGTAAAAATAAATGCATCGGGCCTCGATGACAAAACATTTGCACAGGATCTTATCGGTAAAGGTCAGATTATTGAATCAAAAGGGATTGAAGAAGAAGAGGCCATTATAGAAAAAGTTGAATTATATATTCAGAACAATACCAAACCTTAAATTCTTATATAATTGAGGTTTTGCAGGTAGTCTGAGCTGTACCAAAGCGTATTCGGGTGTTAAAATACTGGTTAACCTGTTGCTAAACATATTCACTGATAAAAATTCAGCAATAATTTTATTATTTGGTTTTCTGATTGACAATACCTTTATTTTGGATTTAAAAATCAAATATTCAGTAGTTTATACAGCAAGAAAATTTTGTTTTTGTCCATATTCTGTAACAGATTTAAGAAATATTTAAGATTAATGTTAAAAAATATCAATAATGATAATTGTCATTATAATTATTTAAATATATTAGTGGCACGATTTTCTAACCAAAACCTAACTATCTATGAAAAAAATCCTTTTTCTATTCACACTGTTGCTAATAACAGGGTCTGTTGTTATGGCTCAGACAGTGCAGATTACCGGTACTGTAACAAGTTCAGAAGATGGACTGGCGATGCCAGGTGTGTTCGTTGTTGCCAAAGGAACAACTATCGGGGCTATTACGGATGCTAACGGCAAATATGATGTTACTGTCCCCTCTAATTCACAGATCCTTGTTTTCAGCTTTATTGGCTTCCGGACGCAGGAAGTAGCTATCGGGGGAAGAACTAAAATCGATGTAATCCTTGAGCAGGACATATTCAAAGTTGATGAGGTCGTTGTCGTCGGTTATGGTACTCAGAAGAAAAGAGAAGTCACAGGCTCCATTACTACTGTAAAAGGTGATGACCTTAAAAATCTGGCATCAGCAAGTTTTGAATCAAACTTGGCGGGACGTTCAGCCGGTGTTCAGATAACTCAACAGAGGGGTGTTCTTGGTGTAGCTCCCAGATTCAGGATCAGAGGTATCGGATCAATTTCTTCAGGTACTTATCCTCTTGTTATAGTAGATGGAGCGGCAATTCAGACAGGCGACCTTGGCGGTTATGCTAATACAAATGCTCTTGGTGATATTAATCCTGCTGATATTGAATCAATGGAAATTCTTAAAGACGGATCAGCTACGGCTATTTATGGTTCTGCAGCTGCAAACGGGGTAATCCTCATCACTACCAAACACGGTTCACAGGGAAAAATGAGGGTGAACTACAATAATTATTTCGGTGTTGCTCAGCCTATAAGACTTTTCGATCTTCTAAAAGCTGATGATTTTGTAACAATATCCAATGAAAAAAGATCCAACAGGGGACAAAGCGCAATTGCTTTCAATGATGGAACCGCATTCCCGGGACAGACTTTCGATACCGACTGGCAGATGGCAGTTCTACGGAAAAATGCATTTCAGATGGACCATAATCTTTCATTGTCAGGTGGGACAGAACGGTCAACCTACTATTTTTCCCTGGGTTATACCAGCATGGAGGGAGTAACCAGGCCTAATGAAATGGAGCGTTTCTCGATCAGGGCCAACCTTGACCAGAAAGTAAAAAAATGGCTTACAATTGGTACAAATATCGGGGTTACAAGAACTGACTATTTTGGTCTGCTACAAGGTGGCAATAATCTGTCAGGAAATATTTTCTCAGCAATACGTCAATTGCCAAATACACCTGTTTATAATCCCAGTCATCCAACAGGATACAATATTGACGATATTGTGTACCCTGCACCTGTCAGTGCTACAGGCGATCCAAACCTTGTAGGAAGATGGAATAACCTTTTTTCAATCGGTGATAATATTCCGAATATCCGTTATGTTCTTGACAATAATGTTTTTAAATCAGCTGTATTCAGGATACTGGGAAATGCATATGCACAATTTAACATTCTGCCTTCTTTGAATTTTAAAACGGTTCTGGGTGTTGATATTTCTCTGACCGAAGGGTTACAGTATTATAATCCGCTTCATGGTGACGGAAGATCAGCAAATGGCCGGATTTGGAATGATTTTACCAAAGGAGCAGTATGGGAACTGTCGAATATTTTATCATATAACAAGACCTTCCTGAATGATCATAATGTAGAGGTAACTCTTGTCAATGCATTCTCGCTTGGAAAATATAATAATTTTTCCGGGTCAGGTGCAGATCTATCAAATTCATTTTTTAACAAAAATGTCATCTCCGGTACTTATGGAACTCCAAATTCGGGAGGAAGTATGTCTGAATCAGGATTTATCTCTTATGCAGGAAGATTTAATTACAACTATAAAGGCAAGTATTTCCTGCAAGGCTCATTGCGTTATGATGGGATCTCCTCGCTTCCTTTAGCCAATAAGTACGGTCTGTTCCCCGGAGCTTCAATAGGATGGGCAATAACAAAGGAGCCTTTTCTGTCATCAATCACCGATATTCTGTCCGATCTGAAAATCAGAGCTTCTTATGCTAAAGTTGGGAACGTCAATATCGGTCGTTACCCTTATCTTGGCCTCTATGGTTCAGCAAAATATGCTGATTATAACGGTATTGCATTCTCTCAGCTCGGTAATGACCAGCTTAAGTGGGAAACCAGCACAAAGTATGATATCGGAGTTGATGCTCTGTTTTATGATGGCAAGTATAAACTGACATTTGATTACTTCCAGAACGTTCAGGACGGACTTATCCTCAGTGCTCCGATTGCTCCATCTCTTGGAATACCCGGTAACTCTGTTTCCAAAAACATTGGAAGCATGAAGAACTGGGGGTATGAAATTTCCGCCGAAGCATATATTATCAGGAATAACGATTTAACGTGGTCGGTTGATGGAAACGTTTCATTTACCAGGAACGAGGTGACATCTCTGTATCTGGACAAAGATATGACAGATACTTATTTCATCAAAAGGGTGGGTGAATCGATCAACGCAATTTTTGCCTGGGAATATGCCGGTGTTAATGCAGTAAACGGTAATCCGCTTTATTACAAAGCTGATGGTACAATTATCCAGGGTAATATCGCAAACAGTGCATGGGTTGCTTATAATCCAAGCGATCCGACCAATGTAAGCGTTGCTGCTGCCGCTCTTGTGACTACTGATAAAAAGATCATAGGGCCATCTATACCGACATATTTTGGGGGTGTTAATACAAAAGTCTTTTATAAAGGATTTGATTTAACTGTTTCAGCCAGGTTCAGCGGAGGTAACTATATTTATAACAGGACCCGTGTTGATCTTCTTGGCATGAACTTCACCAATAACGGAACAGAGATACTTGGCAGATGGCAAAGTGTTGAAAAACCGGGTGATGGCTGGACACCAAAACTATGGTACGGAGGATCCAATTTTCTTAACCAGCCTGACGTGGGTCTTACACGATGGATTGAAAAGGGCGATTTTATAAAGCTGTCTACGATATCAATAGGTTACACTCTCCCGAAAGAGTGGATGCGTAAAATTAATGTTGATAACCTGAGAGTTTTTGCCCAGGGACAAGATCTGCTGTTAATAACTAAATACACAGGGGTTGATCCTGAAATGGAATCTGGTGGTCAGGATTACAACCAAACCCCTAACCAGAGAGTTATTACATTTGGTATCAACCTGAGTTTTTAACAATTAAAATTTAAACAATGAAAAATATATATACAATATTGGAACATATCAGGAAACTGGTTTTGGTACCTGTATTCCTTGTTATACTGGTTATAACATCATGTAAAGATATAATTGATCTTCAACCCTATAACAATATTTCTGAGACCACAGCTTTCTCAACACCGAGCCTTGTTGCTCTCTCCGTGACCGGTATGTACCAGGCAGCACAGATTGGCAATTATGCCGGTGGCTTACGAGGTTATCCTTTTGGCGCTGCTTTTGTTGAGCAGGGCGATAACCGCGGTGAAGATGTTGTTAACACGCAGGCATTCTACCAGTACACTTATGAAGGTACTTACAACCTTACAACAGGCAATAACAGATACTACTGGGAAGATACCTACAGGCTGATAAACCGGACAAATATTATTGTTGAAGGTGTGACCCAGGCTGTTGCTGACGGTATTATCACTGAAGCTCAGGGAAATATCTATATTGGCGAAGCCAGGTTTTTCAGAGCTATATCTCATCTTGAGCTTCTTTTCCACTTTGCTAAGCCTTATAAACATACGGCTAACGCATCTCATATGGGAGTTCCTTATCGCGAAAAAGCTTATATTACTCTTAGCGCAATTGATGAAGGTACATTACAAAACAGAAATACTGTTGCTGATTGTTATTCAAAAATAATTGCTGATCTTGATTTTGCAGAAGCTAACCTGCCGGTAAAATCAGCAAGGTCAGGAAACCAGAAAATAACAAGGGCAACAAAAGGTGCTGCAATTGCGTATAAAACAAGAGTTTATCAGCATATGTGGGATTGGGCTAAAGTTATTTCTGAAGCACAGAAATTGCTGGCTTTAACCGGAGGCGATGCTTATTCACTTACGGCTGATCCGAATACACCATTTTCCAGCGGCTATAATAACACTGAGTCTGTTTTCTCTATCGAGAATTCAGGAACAAACTTTCCGAGTGTTAACGGTGCTCTTCCACAGATGTACAAACGTCGTCTGCTTGTTACCATGAGCCCGATCATATGGAGAAATTCTGCCTGGCTTACTGATGATAAGAGAAGATTATCCACTTCCGGAGCCCTGATTAATAATGTTGGTGGTGTAATCTACACAAATAAATACAAGGATGATGTTAACAGTACTGATCCTGCTCCGGTTATCAGGTATGCTGAGGTTATATTGAATCTTGCAGAAGCTTATTGCCGTACCGCAACACCGACAGGAGCTCCGGATGCAAATGCACTATTGTACCTTAATATGGTCAGAAACCGCTCTCTTGCTACCCCGGCAACACAGGCATACACCGCAGCAGGTTTTGCAGATAACGTAGCACTTCTGGGAGCGATTCTTGTCGAAAGAAGAATTGAGTTTGCCATGGAAGGTCGTCGTTGGCCGGATATACACAGACTTCAGTTCTGTCCTTACTATCCTATCAGTGGTATACCACAGAAGGTTGCCAATGCTGCTGTTCCTGCTGCTGCATTTACATTGGGTACTCCATATGCAGGACCTTACGGCGTTACAGCTATTCCTTATTCAGACTATCGATTCCTGTGGCCAATTCCACAGTCAGAGCTTGATATTAACCCCACACTTCAGGCTGAACAGAATCCTGGTTGGTAGACAAGATTAAATTGATGTCAATATTAAGAGGCTGAATCACAATGATCAGCCTTTTTTTTGGTGCTTGGTCCTGGTTTCCGGGTACTCGGTTAAGACTTCCGAGTACCCGGCACCGAGCACCCGGGACCTTTTTCTTTATTCAATAATTCTCCTTATTGTCCTTAACCTGTGAGAATATCCATTTATCTCAGGCTTAAAAATCCCCTGATGATCAATCGTATCAATCCTTACCCTGCCAGAAGCATGAATCACCAGCCCTCTTGAGATTATCATTCCGACATGCGAAATTCTGCCTCTTTCGTTGTCAAAAAACACCAGGTCGCCCGGTTCAGACTCATTAATAAAACTGACATTTTCTCCAGACTCCGCCTGCATCCAGCTGTCGCGCGGAATTGCAACTCCATATATCTTGTAAACAAGCTGGGTCAGTCCTGAGCAGTCAATTCCCGAAGGTATACGTCCACCCCAGATATACGGGCTGTTGATAAACTTCATGGCCGTATCAGTAAGGGAATCATTTATTGCAATGTATCCGTTGCTGAATTCCTTATTGGCGCTATAAACATTTTTTCCTGCTGTAAATATTTTATCCTCAAAATCAGGATTATAAACCTCACATCCGGCTTCAAGAACAAGTTTTGACTTGTCATTTTTATAACATGACAAAGACCGGTTCAGAACATGACCACATGAATTTCCGGGATCGACGGAATGTTGCAGGTGATTCATGTCAATCCAACCACTGTATTTGTCGAAAAGGGTTTCAATTTTCATCCAGGTGCCTGACTTATCAAGGATAATATACTTCTCGCCAAACAAAATCTGACTCAGCATTTCGGATTTGTGCGAAGGAGCCGATCGGAGCGGAACAAAAACATTTTCACAAATATATCTTTCCATGATTTGTGGCTTTTATCCAAAATTAATAAATATACTTGATCTTTGGTCGATTTTTTTTTTGCCACAAAGTAGCACAAAGGTCATCCACGAAGATCCACAAAGAAAATTATTCTGATTCTTTGTCATCCTTTGTGAGGTACTTTGTGTGCCTTTGTGGTTTCACCCAAGAGGTTTTAATATTTTATTTTCAGATTCTTAGAGGATCAGACGTTATTTAATGCTAAAAAATATATCTACTTTTGACGGTGATAATCAGTTTTATCTAATTTATAAGGTAATGTCTGAATCCGGAAAAATCCCGAAAACTAATAAAAAGTATCTTTTTCATATTGCCTTTTTTCTGGCAAGTGTCATTATTGTAGTTGCTATTTCTCCCCGCGAAGGCAAATTCAGGTACGAGTTTCAAAAGGGCAAACCATGGTTACGCCCGGCATTGATTGCACCCTGGGATTTTCCGGTTCTCAAACCCGGAAATGTAATTGCCCGTGAAAGGGATAGCATAATGAAAGGCTTTTCTCCATACTTCAAATTAGATCCGGAAGTTGAAACAAAGGAAATGCAGGAATTTGAAAAATATCTGAACAATTTGCATGACAGCTATGAATCACTTAATCAGCCACTTTCTTCCTTAGGATTCATCTCTGTCAAAAGAGAATTAAAATCAATACTTGCAGAAATTTATCTGAAGGGTATTCTTGAAGTAAATGATATAACAGGTTCTTCCGATTTGAAAAATGATGAGATAACTGTAGTCAGCGGAAAGGTCGGTGAACAAAGACGGTTAAACACAGTTTTTGAACAAAAGGATGCGTATAAGTATGTGGAAGGAAAAAAGGAAGAATTTGATTTGAATGTTGCTACGACTGCCGGGAAAAGCATGGGTGATTTTGTTACCCTGGTTGCATATTATAATTTTATTAAACCAAACCTGTTTTATGATGCTATTACCTCAACAGCTGTCAAAGACAGATTAATTAAAGAGATCAGCCTCAGCCGTGGGCTTGTTCAGGAAGGAGAGCTGATAATTACACGCGGGGAGATAGTTAACGATTCAAAATTTATGATCCTGGAATCGCTCAGGAATGAATATGAAAAAAGGCTTGGTATGTATGGCAGGTGGCTTGTAATACTTGGAAGAATTATACTTGTTTCTTCCTGTTACCTGGCCCTTTACCTGTTCATGTACCACTTCAGATTTGATGTCCTCAGTTCGACACACAAAACATTCTTTATTATCCTGATCATCCTTTTATTTATTCTCATCACACGGATGGTAGTTTATTTACCAAACGAAAGGATTTTTCTCATTCCTTTTGCCATAATACCCATAGTTATCCGGACATTCTATGATTCACGGCTTGCACTTTTTATCTACCTGGTTTCTATCATGCTCGCCGGATTTCTAGTTCCTAATTCATTTGAATTTGTTTTTATGAGTTATATTGTCGGGGTTATTGCAATATTCTCACTTACAAATATATACAGACGTTCCAAACTTTTTACTACAGCTCTTTTGGTATTTCTTACCTATTCGGTGGTTTACTTTGGAATAGGTATAATGCAGGAAGGTAATATTGCAAATATGAACTGGAAGAATTACACCTTGTTTGCAGGAAATGGTGTTCTGCTTCTTCTCAGTTATCCGTTGATCTTTGTTTTCGAAAAGACTTTCAGGTTTTTGTCTGATGCTACGTTATTTGAATTATCCGATACAAACCAGCCTCTTTTGAGAAGACTGGCAGAAGAAGCCCCCGGATCATTCCAGCACTCGCTGCAGGTAGCAAATCTTGCAGGAGAGGCTGCAAGGGAAGTTGGAGCTAATCATCTGCTGGCAAGAGCAGGAGCTATTTATCATGATATCGGAAAAACTGTGAATTCAGAGTATTTTATTGAAAATCAGTCAGAAGGATTCAGTCCTCACGATCATCTGGATCCTGTTAAGAGCTCAAGAGTTATTATTGATCATGTTAAAGAGGGAATCGAAATGGCTAAAAAATATAAACTTCCTTCTCCAATAATTGATTTCATTCAGACTCACCATGGTACGACGGTAGCCTATTTTTTTTACAAGAAGTTCCTTGATCAGAATCCCTCAAACACAAATATGGAGAGGACCTTTGCCTATTCCGGACCTAAGCCTTTTTCAAAGGAGACAGCTATTGTGATGATGGCTGATGCAGTAGAAGCATCTTCAAGAAGCCTGCCCAATTATTCGGAAGAGAACATCAATGAACTGGTTGAACGGATCATTTATATCCAGGAGCAGGATGGCCAGTTCTCTGAAACGCCACTCACCTTCAAAGACATATCAGATATTAAGAATATTTTTATAAAAAGACTTTCGAATATTTACCATGCAAGGATTGCATATCCGAAAAGAGAATTTACAAGAGGTTAACGCATGTCAATAATTTCGACCCCTTTGTATTGCTCCGGGGAGAAAATAAATGAAGTGGCATCAGGCTTCTGTTTCAGATTATATTCTTTTACATCCAGGGTAACTGTCACCCCATCTTTATTCTTGTACTCCAGACTTATCAGATTCAGAGATGTCTTCCCGATGTTAAGTCTTACCCTTATCTGGTCACTTTTAAGATCCTCGGGGTAGAGATCAATTAAATATGATTCGGCTGTATCTTCGACCAGTCTGTTTTTGTAACCCTTTTTATACATTAAGAAGACAGACGAAGGACGACTTTGAAACGAATTATCATTTTTATCAGGTTTTGTTATTGTGACCTCTTTTTCAGCAGGAAGATAATTCCATGAGGTCTCTCCGTTAAACCAGATTATATTATCCGTCAGGTCAAGCTTGTATTTATCCTTGCTTAAAACTATCGAACCGGAAACAGAATTGTTGGTACCTTCCATCTGGTCAGTGGTTATAAGATTGAATGTCATCGAAATTGAAGGAGCGGAGAGTGCAAGTGCTGAAAACTTATCAAGTATCCTGATTGCTTCCGGATCATTTTGGGCTGAAGCATTCACCGACAGCAGGATTGCAATAGAAAAATTAAGTATAAAAACTCTCATCAGAATGGTTTTAATCAAGACTCTTCAAAATCTGTTCCAAATGTATAAAGTCGGAGCAAAGAACATCCCTGGCTTTGCTTCCCTCGAAGGGACCTACAATACCCGCAGCCTCAAGCTGATCAATTATCCTGCCAGCCCTGTTATACCCTATTGAAAGCTTTCTCTGAATCAGAGAAGTGGAACCCTGCTGATGCTGTACCACAAGTCTTGCTGCTTCATCAAACATCGAGTCTCTCTTCTTAAGGTCTACCTCCTGGATAGCTAAATCGCTGTCGTCAATGTATTCAGGAAGATGCATGGCATCAGTATAACCCTGTTGCGATCCGATAAAATCTGTCAATTCTTCAATTTCGGGAGTATCGATAAAAGCACACTGTACCCTTACCGGTTCAGCGCCTGAAGATATCAGCATATCGCCGCGTCCTACAAGTCTTTCAGCACCTGTGGCATCAAGTATTGTTCTGGAGTCTATTGAAGAAAATACTCTGAAGGCGATTCTTGTCGGGAAATTAGCTTTGATAAATCCTGTAATAATATTTGTCGTTGGTCTTTGTGTTGAAATGATAAGATGGATACCAATTGCCCTTGCAAGCTGGGCAAGCCTTCCAATAGGACCCTCAATCTCCCTTCCGGCAGTCATAATAAGATCAGCAAATTCGTCAATTATAAGGACAATATAAGGCATGTACTTATGTCCTTTTTCAGGATTTAGCTTCCGGGAGATGAATTTCTCGTTGTACTCTTTTATATTCCGCGACTGAGCACCCTTTAGTAGTTCAAGGCGGTTATCCATCTCAATGCAAAGGGAATTCAATGTATTAATAACCTTCTGAGTGTCAGTTATTATAGCATCCTCTTCCCCTGGAAGTTTAGCCAGGTAGTGACGTTCAATTTTGGTGTAAAGCGGTAATTCCACCCTCTTTGGATCGATCAGAACAAATTTCACTTCAGCAGGATGTTTTTTGTAAAGTATCGATGTAATAACTGCATTTATACCAACAGATTTACCCTGGCCGGTTGCACCGGCTACCAGTAGATGCGGCATTTTTGTCAGATCGACAATATATGGATCGTTGGTAATTGTACGGCCCAGCGCCAACGCAATATCAAATTTAGTTTCCTGAAAAGCTCTGGAAGTGATCAGCGACCTCATGGAAACCATCTCAGGTTTTTTATTTGGAACTTCAATGCCCACGGTGCCTCTTCCGGGAATTGGAGCAATTATCCTAATCCCGAGTGCAGATAGATTAAGGGCAATATCATTTTCGAGCGACTTGATACGCGCCAGTCTGACCCCGCGTTCAGGTACAATTTCATATAAAGTCACGGTCGGCCCGACCGTAGCAGTTATAGACTTTATGCTGATCTTGTGATCGCCCAGTGTCTTAATTATATTCTCTTTATTTTCAAATACTTCAGAGTTGTCAAAAGCGCTTTCTGATTTATGTTCTTTCAGAATGGAAACAGGAGGGAACTTATAACGTGAAAGATCGAGACGGGGGTCATAGTTTTCCATGATTTTTTTAACCTCATGGTCAGGCAGGATATTTGTAGCCTCAGGCCTGGTAATGTTAATCGGTACATCTCTATCTGATTGCTGCTCAGGCTTATCTTTGTCAACTTCGTGTATTATTGAACCTCTGGGCAAAACTACTGAACTTTCTTCTTCACGGGTTGTATTTTTTACAATAAATTCCACTTCATCTGCTTTTCCCTGCTTTGATTCCTCATCTGACTCTTCAATGTCTGACGATTCTGAATCTGTGTCTCCGGTAAACTCAGATGATCCTTCCGGATTGGTATCAGCCTTATTACCGGGTATGAACATCTTAAGAGTAGAAGGTACACTTACGCTAAAAGATTCAGGTTTGAATCTCAGTGCAAAAATTAGATAAGATACTGTAATAAAGGTTAATAAGATGCCTGTGCCGATCTTCCCCATGAATGAATTCAGCCACCTGGTGATTTCATATCCCTGTGCTCCGCCCGGACCACCTATGAGATATCCGTCAGCCTTGCCAAAGATATAACCAAGGATAAGAGATATAATTATGGCGGCAAATGTGAATTTAGTAATAAGTTTCCAGAGTTTGATCTTCGGGAAGTTAAGAAGGTACAATCCGATAGAGGCAAGAATAAGCGGAATGAAAAAGGCTCCGAATCCAAAACCAAATCCAATTATCATTTTAGCAAGGAAATGGCCGCTTTTACCTGACCAGTTTCTAACGTTGACATCAGCCCCTGAAAAAGTCGCTGAATCTGGCTGACTCAGATCTGTCTTCCACCAGAAAAGATATGCCACACATGCAAGAAGAAGATATAATGCGAAACCGGTTATGAGAATTCCCAGAACAAATTTAATCCTTTCGTCAGTAAAGAAAGATTTAGATTTAGTAGTACTCTTTGTTGTTTTCTTGCCTTTATCTTCCTTCTCTTTTTTCATTTCAAATCACAAATATTTTCTGTAAATGCAGTGTGATCATCAGATAACCACATATGTTTTTAAAAAGCTACGCAAAGTTAATAATTTTGAGCTATACCGAACAGAGAGGGAATGATTTTACTTCAGATGTTTTATTTGGAAGAAGTGCTGGCAGGTTTTTTACAAGCTTACCATCTTATTTATGAACTTATTTATATCATCCCTTGAAACCCTGCGAAATTTGTCTTTTCTTTCAAATGTCTGGTCAGATATCTCCTTTTTGTAAACATTTTCAGCTTCAAAGTGAAATTCGGAATGGCCGATGACGAAGAAAAAACTCATTAGAACACCCTCAATCTGGCTGAAAGGCGTGGAGGCATTTGGATTTTTAACAGTGATCTCATCAGTGTACCAGATATTATAAACCTTGGCTCGGTCAAATGGGAATGTCACCTCTGCATTTTTACAGTTGAAGCCGCATATCACTGCAGATTTTGTTGTTTTTCGGATATCCATATCATGCATTGCTTCAAATCCGGGATATGGTTCTCCGGGTTTTGAGGGGTAAAAATATCTTATTGTGAACATGCTGAGATATGTGTCATATATCTCTTTTGAGGGATTGGCGAGGTTGGTAATGCCCGAATTGCCGAAGGGAGAAATCAACTCATACAGAATATTGTCATTTTTGAAAGAAACAACAAGGTTTTTTGGCATAAGTTCCATTGGCATCTGGCTGACATTACCTTTATAATTGACAGAATAATGTATCTCCCCCTGGTCTATGAACTTGCCTCCCTTATACTTACAGGAGTAGCCCGTAATTACATAAATAAATACGATCAGCAACGTATATCTTGATCTCACCAAACTTATATTAAGTTGAAAACGTAAATGTAGTGTTTTTTTTTAACTTCATTTCAATGGCCTGCTAAATATGAGAATTCGAATAAGGATATGTTATAAAACATATTTGTTTATGTACGTATTTCATCACCTGGAATACTACAGATTCAGAGAATTTGGTAGCTTTGTGGTCATCTTAGTGGAAACATTATTTAAAACTGTTTATAAAATTAGTTTTAGATTATAATTAAGGATATTCTGAATGATTATGGAGAAGAAACTGGCAGTTGTTGCTTTAGGTGGAAATGCACTTCTTCGTGGGGATCAGGTAGGAACAATTGATGAGCAGGAAGAAAATACAACCGAAACACTCGAAAACCTTATCTTCCTCATCAATGAGGGGTACGATCTTGTTATTACTCATGGTAACGGGCCTCAGGTAGGAAATATCCTGATGCGTAACGATGCCGGAGAACAGATGTATAATATTGCTCAGATGCCAATCGATATTTGTGTGGCGGATTCTCAGGGTGGTATTGGTTACATGATTGAAAGAATGTTCAGAAATGTTCTTAACAAACATGGGATAAAAAAAAATGTGGTCTGTATTGTAACACAGGTCATTGTTGACATAAATGATCCTGCCTTCACCGATCCGCAGAAGAGAGTTGGGAAGGTCTATACAAAGGAACGGGCTGATGATCTTTCGGCTAAAAAAAGATGGATCTTTAAAGAAGAGGTTAAGACCCGGGGTGGATTCCGGCGCGTGGTTCCATCTCCGGTTCCTGTTGGTGTAATGAATGAATCAATAATCAGGGAGCTTGCCCGGAAAGGTAATATAGTTATTGCAGCAGGAGGGGGCGGAGTACCTGTCTCTATTGACGAAAAGAAAGATGTAAGACCGGCAGAGGCAGTAATTGACAAAGATCTTGCATCCTCACTTCTTGCAACTATGATTGGTGCTGATGAGTTCTATATCCTGACAGATGTTCCTTATATCTATATTAATTATAAAAAACCTGATCAGGAGATCAGGGAGTTTCTGAACTATGCTGATGCCCTTAAATACCTTAATGAAGGTCAGTTTACAAAAGGCAGCATGGCTCCGAAGATACAGGCATGTCTTAACTTTATTAAACAGGGCGGGAGCAAAAGCGTGATCACCGAGGCATTCAAGCTGGCAGATAAAAAATACGGATCAAAAATCACAATGGAATATGAGGATGAAAGGAGGTAGACAACAGAATAATAATTGTTACTTTTAAACCCTTAAACTTTTCAACCATTCAACCTTTAACTTATTCATCATGTCAATTAATCTTCGCGACCGGAACTTTCTAAAACTTCTTGATTTTAAGCCGGAAGAGATACAATATCTTCTTGACCTGGCTGCAGAACTGAAGAAAGCAAAATATTCAGGTACAGAAAAATCCCTGTTAAAAGGGAAAAATATTGCTTTAATTTTTGAAAAAGCTTCTACAAGAACAAGGTGCGCTTTTGAAGTAGCTTCTTTCGACCAGGGAGCTCACGTTACCTATCTTGGCCCCAGTGGTTCCCAGATCGGACAGAAAGAATCGATGAAAGATACCGCCAGAGTGCTTGGGGGTATGTATGACGGGATAGAATACCGTGGTTATGGTCAGAAGATAGTTGAAGAGTTGGCTGAATATGCCGGGGTCCCTGTATGGAATGGACTTACCAATGAGTTCCACCCGACACAAATACTTGCCGACTTTATGACCATGCTTGAATATTCCGATAAACCTCTTAATAAAATTTCATTCTGTTACCTTGGCGATGCACGTTTCAATATGGGGAACTCCCTGATGGTTGGTGCAGCCAAAATGGGAATGGATTTCAGGACAGCGGCTCCCAAAACTTATCAGCAGGGCAAAGAACTTACTGAAAAATGCAGGGCCATTGCAAAGGAAACCGGTGCAAAAATAACCATCACTGATAATGTTGATGACGCTGTGAGGGGGGTTGATTTTTTATATACCGATGTTTGGGTGTCGATGGGCGAACCTGATTCGGTATGGGAAGAAAGAATAAAGCATCTGAGGCCGTACCAGGTAAATATGAATGTAATTAATAAAACAGGTAATCCCGAAGTGAAATTTCTGCATTGCCTTCCGGCTTTTCATAACAGGGAAACAAAAGTCGGAGAAGAAATATATCAGAAATTCGGGCTCGACGGAATGGAAGTTACAGAAGATGTTTTCGAATCAGTACATTCAATAGTTTTTGACGAAGCCGAAAACAGGCTACACACAATTAAAGCTGTGATGGTAGCTACACTGGGAGATTGAAGAGTCTACCTTACCCCAACCCCCAGGAGAGAGGGGCTAAAATCCTGATTATATGGTTCTTACTCCCCTTCTCTTTTAGGAGAAGGGGCCGGGGGATGAGGTTATTTTACGCTATCCACTCTTTTACGAAGTAGAATGTCATTACAAATGAGGCTGCCAGTTTCAGGCCTATACCTGTAAGAAATCCCAGGAGACTTCCAAACCCAGCTTTTATAGCATATTTCAAGTCGTCTTTAAAGATCAGCTCTCCGACAACCGCTCCGATAAATGGTCCGACAATAATCCCAAGAGGTCCAAGGAAAAGACCGATTATAAGCCCAACTGTCGCTCCCCTGGTCCCATATTTTGAGCCACCAAATTTTTTTGTACCCCACACAGGGACAATATAATCCAGTATCGAGACGACAATTGCAATAGCGGCAAGTGTAATTAATATGGTTGAAGAAAAATCAGCAAATTTGGTGAAATGCAATAAAATTAACCCGAGGTAGCTTAATGGAGGTCCCGGGAGAACTGGCACTAGACAACCAATTATTCCAAGTATCATCAGAATAATGGCAAATATCAGCAGAATATAGTCATACATTCAGATAGATACTTCTTTATTTTTTACCAAGATCGTCGAATTCGATATTTGTAAATTCTTCCGAGGAAAGTCCTTCACGTCTTACCTCTTCTTCTGAATGTGTTTTTGGCGGCTTCAATTCATCCTTACCGTTACCTATATATGTAACAGCATCTTTTAATCCGTCAGTAAATTTTTCAAAATCCTCCTTGTAAAGAAAGATCTTGTGCTTTTCATAAAAGACCTTTCCTTCTTTACCCAGCCGTTTTTTGCTTTCAGTAATAGTCAGGTAGTAATCATCCTTCCGGGTAGCTTTGACATCGAAAAAATAAGTTCTTTTCCCAGCCCTTACTACTTTAGTGAAAATCTCTTCTTTAACGATTTTTTCATCATTCCCGTTTATGACTTCCTTTATTCCGGCTTCTTCTTCCATTTCTAAGTCAATTTAGGTTAGGGTACTGTTTTGATTGTCAAATGTAACAATTATTTTTTCAAATCAAAACTGTGCTAATTAATTGTGCTTTAGGGTGTGTAATATTGCAGTTTATAAATTATTGGTTGTAATTTTATTGAATATTAGTGATTTACATCCTATGCGATGTGTCTGGTTGTTTATTACACACCCTAAATTTTGCCAGGATGTTTTGACAGTAAGCGAAAAAGAGTATTTTTGCAGCGAAAATCTGAGGTTCTTTATTAATGATAAGCAGAAGATTATTGCGAATAAAAGCCCTGATGGCACTTTATGCCTTCAACCGCAGGGAAGATGACAGTCTTGCCAAGGCTGAAACAGAATTGATGTTCAGTATAGATAAGACTTATGATCTGTACCATTATTTACTTCTTCTTGTCCTTGATGTTGCTGACGTTGCATCTGAAAAAATCGACCTGGCACTTCAAAAAAGAATGCCCGCACCTGAGGACCTTAATCCCAGGAGACGATTTATTGATAATATGGTTATTGCCCAGTTAAGGAAAAACATTGCATTTAACAAATATATCTCCTCAAAAAAGCTTTCATGGATAAACTACCCTCATATCCCACGGTTACTTTTTAATAATATGATTGCATGGGACAAATATGAAGAGTACATAACATCAGATGATCATGATTACCTTTCTGATAAGAAGTTCATTATTAAGCTTGTCACAGAACTATTTGCATCATCTGAAGATTTCCAGTCAAACCTGGAGGAGCAAAGCATTTACTGGAATGATGATATTGAGTATGTTTCAGTAATGGTCGAAAAAACTCTCAAAAAATTTAAAACTGAATCAGGAGAGGAAACAAAACTGATGCCTTTGTTCAAAAATCAGGAGGATGAAGAATTTGTAAAGATATTATTCAGAAAGGCTGTGCTTCACACCAGGGAATGTTCTGAACTTATTGATAAAAATACTACCAACTGGGAAGTTGAACGTATTGCCCTTATGGATATTCTTGTTATGCAACTTGCAATAACTGAGATACTTGAATTTCCGGAAATACCGGTAAAAGTTACTCTTAATGAGTACATTGAAATAGCCAAATACTATTGTACCTCAAAAAGCAGTACCTTTGTCAACGGAATTCTCGATAATATTGTCAAAGAGATCCGGGAAAAAGGGCTTTTTAATAAATTTGGTAGGGGACTGGTGGGTGAGAAAATAGATACCAAAAGCTGATTACCTCAAATATCTGTTGATTATGAAAAAGGATGGAACAATATCTTTGGTACTGGTAATATTATTGCTGATATCATGTAATAATGGCACCGGTAAAAACAAAGGAACCGCTGCAAAATATTCTTCTGACCAGGGCGCTGCTGAGATAAGTTTCAAAGAATATGAACACGATTTCGGTAAAGTTACAGAAGGTGAAAAGGTTGCATATGTTTTTTCATTTGAAAACAAGGGACCAGGCAACCTGGTAATCAACTCCGCAGCAACCAGCTGCGGCTGCACCGTTTCTAAATATGGCAATAAACCTATACCTCCGGGAGAGGGTGGAACCCTTGAAGTTGTTTTTGACACATCAGGCAGAAACGGAATGCAGACAAAAACGGTCTCTGTTAAATCAAACTCAAAAACCCCGGTAGTGATTTTAAAAATAACCGCTGAGGTAATTACCAATAATAATAACTAAATATTTGAAACGATGACCAATCTTGCTTATTTGTTTTTAATGGGTCAACCTGCCGGAGGAGCTTCCGGTCAGAGTAATCCCCTAGTGACTTTTCTGCCGTTGATCCTTGTTTTTGTTGTTTTTTATTTCTTTATGATCAGACCTCAGATGAAGAAACAAAAAGAAATGAATAACTACAGAAGCTCGCTGAAAAAGGGTGATAAAGTTGTAACCACAGGAGGAATTTACGGAAAAATATATGAAGTAAAGGACAACTACGTTATGGTGGAAGTTGGCGGAGATCTTAAGCTTAAGATTGATAAGAGCGCCCTTCTGAAGGATCCGACCAATACTGAACAGAAATAACTTACGATCATTTAACCCTGGGTGAAAGGGACACATGGTATATGGCTAAAAAACCTTACGAAAAAGGGAGTAAGTGGCATTAACAGTGATGTAGTTGTTTTTGCTTTCTTCCTTTTTCTTTCTTTTGTATTCTGGTATTTTAATTCCCTTGGAAAAGAGATCGAAGCTAATATCAGGTATCCTGTCAGGTATATCAACCTTCCCAAAGAACGAGTGCTTGTAGAAGATCCCCCACCCAGACTGAACCTTTTTCTTAAAGGTCCGGGTTATTCAATACTCAAACTTAAACTTTCAGGTAACCGTGCTCCTGTAATACTTGATATTTCAACAATCAGTTACAGGAGAGTACCCGGAAGCAGCACACTTAGTTATTATGTAATAACTTCAGGCCTTGTAAAGAAACTCTCCAATCAGCTTCGAGCGGAATCTGAAATAACTTCCATTAAACCTGATACACTGTTCTTCTCATTCGACAGAGTTATTACTAAGTCCGTTCCTGTTACTCCAGATATTGAAGTTATCACTGACAGACAGTATTTTATAAAGGGTAAAATACTGGTGGCCCCTGACAGTGTCAAAGTTACAGGGCCACAACATATCCTTGATACAGTCCAGACTGTCAGAACCGGTTATAAAAAGCTTACAGGTATTAACGCGACAGTAAAGAAGAACTTCTATCTTAACATTTCAAAATACTATACTGTTTCAGAAAAGAAAGTATCCCTGACGATACCGGTTGAACAATTTACCGAAGCCGAAATTTTGGTACCGGTAAAAATTCTCAATTCTCCCGATTCAATTGTTGTAAAAATTTTCCCTGATGCTGTAACTGTTAAATGCCTTGTTGCGGTAACGGATTATAAGAAAATCAGCGAGATCCCTTTTGAAGTTGTTCTTGATCTCGGAAAGGCAGATCTCCATTCATCAGATAAAATTCCTGTCGAAATTCTTAATATTCCACCCTTTGTGAATTCTCTGAGATTTACTCCTTCGAAGGTTGACTTTTTAATCGAAAAGAAAATCAGATGAGAAAATTACAAAGCTCAAGATTGAAACTTGGAATTACAGGAGGTATTGGCAGTGGTAAAACTACCGTCTGCAAAGTATTCAGTGTCCTGGGGGTACCCGTTTTTTCTACAGATCCCGAAGCCAGGAAGATAATGGACGGCGACACATATATAATGAGAAGAATAAACTCAATAGCAGGCAAAGATCTTTACTGCGATGGAAGTCTTGACCGGGTGGAACTTGCCAGGTTAATTTTTAATAATAAAAGCCTTCTCGAAAAGGTAAATTCTCTTGTTCATCCTCTTGTTTTTGAACAATTCATAATATGGGAAAAGGAACAGACTGCTCCTTATACGATAATGGAAGCCGCCATTCTTTTTGAAAGTGGAGCTTCAAAACTTGTTGATAGAATTGCAACAGTGGTTGCACCCATAAATGAGAGAGTGGAAAGAGTTACCAGGGGAAATATTCTTACGACAGACCAGGTAATGGAAAGGATCAGGAATCAGATAGATGATGACACCAGGATAAGGAATTCAGATTAT
>JBGOZX010000016.1:0-42445 GCA_041480425.1 Bacteroidia bacterium | reverse complement strand
GAGGAAGTGAAGTGAAAGTGACATCATCAACAATACCAACAGTGAAATGATTTTTTGATTCTTTCAGCTTCATATTCTCATAAACTGAAAGGATCATAGCCGGGGTTGTATCTTTTGAACTTAGTCCGTAGCGGCCACCAACGATCACAGGTCTTTCCTGCCTGTCGTAAAACATCTCCTTAAGGTCAAGGAAGAGAGGTTCTCCGGGTGCTCCCGGTTCTTTGGTCCTGTCAAGGACAGTTATCTTTTTAACCGATTTCGGGAAGACATCAAAGAAATATTTAGATGAGAAAGGACGGTAAAGATGAACACTTAACAATCCGACTTTTTCACCTTTAGCTCTAAGATAATCAATAACTTCCTTGGTAGTTTCAGTTATGGAACCCATCGCAACGACGATGTTTTCAGCATCTGGTGCCCCATAATAGGTAAAGGGTTTGTATTCCCTGCCGGTAAGCTTTGAAATCTCAGCCATATATGAGTTCACGATATCCGGTATCGGCTCATAGAACGGGTTTATTGATTCCTTGGCCTGGAAGAAAATATCCGGATTCTGTGCTGTACCTCTGGTTACCGGATGTTCAGGATTAAGAGCGTTTTCGCGAAATCTCTTAAGTGCATCCTTATCAAGAAGCTTTTTCAGATCTTCCATTTCGAGTGATTCGATTTTCTGTACTTCGGCAGACGAACGGAAACCATCGAAGAAGTGAAGAAAAGGAATTCTTGATTTGATTGCTGAAAGGTGGGCAACTCCTGCAAGGTCCATAATTTCCTGAACGCTTCCGCTGGCAAGCATCGCAAAACCGGTTTGACGTGTAGCATAAATATCGCTGTGATCACCGAATATTGAAAGAGCATGAGCAGCTATAGTTCGTGCGCTGACATGAAAAACACCAGGAAGAAGTTCTGCGGCTATCTTGTACATGTTGGGAATCATTAGAAGCAACCCCTGTGATGCTGTAAAAGTTGTAGTAAGTGCACCGGTCTGTAAAGCACCATGCACTGCTCCGGCAGCGCCTGCTTCTGATTGCATCTCTACAACTTTAACCTGTTCTCCGAAAATATTTTTCAGTCCGTTAGCAGCCCATTCGTCAACGTATTCTGCCATGGTAGATGATGGTGTTATAGGATATATGCAAGCTACCTCGCTAAACATATATGCAACATGCGATGCAGCCTGATTACCGTCGCATGTTATAAAATTTTTTGTACCCATAATGATTAGTATATATAATTGATTAAAAGAATATTTTTTATAAGAAAGCGCAATGTTACAAAAATAAGCTTTCCGTTATCCGCCATTCATTGATACCAGGAACTCTTCATTTGACTTGGCCTGCAACAACCTGTCGCGCAGGAACTCCATTGCTTCAACAGAGTTCATGTCAGTCAGGTAATTACGCAGAACCCATATCTTCTGCAGGATATTTTTATTTAAAAGAAGATCCTCACGACGGGTACTTGAAGCAGGAATATCAATAGATGGGAATATCCTTCTGTTCGATAGTTTACGGTCGAGCTGAAGTTCCATATTACCGGTTCCTTTGAATTCCTCAAAGATGACATCATCCATTTTGGATCCGGTATCAGTAAGCGCTGTTGCAAGAATTGTAAGCGATCCGCCATTTTCGATATTACGGGCTGCACCAAAAAATCTTTTTGGCTTATGAAGAGCATTGGAGTCAACACCACCGGATAACACTTTACCTGATGCAGGCGCTGTTGTGTTAAATGCTCTTGCGAGCCTTGTTATGGAATCGAGAAGGATTACAACATCATGGCCGCACTCAACGAGCCTTTTAGCCTTTTCCAGAACTATATTGGCAACCCGGCAATGTCTTTCTGCCGGTTCGTCAAACGTTGAAGCAATTACTTCAGCTTTTACGTTTCGTGCCATATCGGTAACCTCTTCAGGTCTCTCATCAATCAGAAGGATCATAAGATAAACCTCAGGGTGATATCTTGCAATCGCATTGGCAATCTCCTGGAGAAGAATAGTTTTACCGGTTTTCGGTTGGGCAACAATCAACCCACGCTGCCCTTTTCCGATCGGAGTAAACATATCAATTACTCTAACCGAAAGGGTGCCTTCCCCAGGCTGGCATAATGTGAATTTCTCGTTAGGGAAGAGGGGAGTAAGAAAATCAAAAGGTACCCTGTCCCTTATAAAATCGGGACTTCTTCCATTAATCTCGTCTACCTTTATTAGAGGGAAATATTTCTCGCCCTCTTTCGGAGGTCGGATAGTACCCTTAATTGTATCCCCTGTTTTGAGACCAAACAATTTGATCTGCGATTGTGAAACGTAGATATCATCAGGTGAGTTAAGATAATTGTAGTCAGGTGATCTGAGAAAGCCATAACCATCTGGCATTATTTCAAGAACCCCGGTATTGTAAATTATACCTTCAAAATCGAAGGGCTTTTCTCTCTTCTCTTCTTTAACCGGCTGAATATCAGGCAAAATATCTTTTACAGGAGGTTCAATAATTATATCGCCGGGAATATCCTCTGCTATGGTTTTAATATCGTCATACACAGGTTCCTCGTTTGAATTTAAAGGAAGAATATTTTCAAATACCAGCTCAGTTTTTTTCTCTTCTTTTATAACCTGGCGATTTTCCATGAACCTCTGGCTTTTGTCTCTTTTTTCATTATTTCTCTGATCTGATTTCCACATGGGAGATCTTCTCTCTTCAGTGGCCGGCTCATTATTTTTAAAAAGATCAGGTCTTTCATCAGTCTTTTCTGGTTTATTTAAAGGTTCCCGAAGTTCAGACGGTTTTGTTTCAGGTTTTCTGAGATCGTCGGGTGAAACTGAAATGACAGATTCACCTGGACGTTTGATAACAGGTTTTATGGTTCTGGGTCGTTTGCCCCTTCTGTGGCCTGGTTCGCGATCCTGAATCATAGACTCATCGTGTGAGCGGACATTACCATTTTCTGTTTTTGCTGTCATCCTGCTCTCTGTGGCCTCCAACGCCTGTTGGTCAAGGATTTTGTAGATCAGATCCTGCTTTTTAAGAGATTCTGTCCTTTTGATTTTAAGTTCCCTGGCTATATCCCTTAATTCGGGAAGCAGCTTCTTACTTAATTCAAGAATGTCGTACATACTATAACGATAAATGAGAATAAAGAGATTTTATTGATTTGTTTTTGGAAACCCGGACCAAGAAATGAAGATGAACCGGAGAGAATATGCAATAAATGTTTTACATATCCGAAAACTGGTGCAATATTAAATAAAATTACTAATAATTTATGTTAAAAAAAAAAAAAAGCTCTGGGGTAATATCGAATCCAAATAATAAATTGATATTCAATATGGATAAATCTAATTTGCAATTTAGCTTAAAACTCTGATTCTACAAAAAATTTTTATCAGAATATGTTGAACAAGAGTTTTTTTTTATTAAAATTGTACCATTAGCCCGGAATTTTCAAAACTAACCTTGAGAAACCTGTAGATGCGTCAGCTAAAAATAACAAAGCAGGTTACTAACCGCGACACCCCTTCTCTGGACAAATATCTTCAGGAGATAGGAAGAGTGGAGCTCATTTCGCCTGAAGAAGAAGTTATTCTGGCAAGAAAAATCAAATCGGGCGATTCAGAGGCTCTCAGGAAGCTGGTAAAAGCCAACCTTCGTTTCGTTGTTTCGGTTGCAAAACAATATCAGAATCAGGGAATGGGTTTGCCTGATCTTATTAACGAGGGCAACCTCGGACTCATGAAAGCTGCCCAGCGTTTTGACGAAACAAGAGGATTTAAATTTATCTCATATGCTGTCTGGTGGATTCGCCAGGCAATTCTGCAAGCTCTGGCCGAGCAGGCAAGAATTGTCAGGCTTCCTGTAAATAAGATAGGTTCTATTAATAGGATAAACAGGGCTTTTGCCCGGCTTGAGCAGGCATATGAGCGTGAACCTTCCTCGCAGGAGATTGCTGATATACTTGAGATGATTCCTGAGGATGTAAAGGAAGCTTTAAAAACAAACGGAAGGACTGTAAGCATGGATGCCCCGATCAGCTCGGAGGAGGAAAATAATATGTATGATGTTATGCAGAATCCGGATACTCCCAGTCCTGATAAAAACCTTATTAATGAATCCCTTGCTTATGAAATCGAAAGGGCTCTCAGTTCTCTCTCCCCCCGTGAATCAAAAGTCCTTAAACTATATTTTGGTCTTGGTATGAAACATCCCTTCACTCTCGAAGAAATAGGTGAGGAATTAAACCTTACACGCGAACGCGTACGCCAGATCAAGGAAAAAGCCATCAAAAGAATCCAGTTCACCACACGGTGTAGAATACTGAAATCATATCTGGGTTAACTAATTGTTTCTATATTTGTTTAAAATAATCCGACATGAACCATCTTGTCTCTCCATCACTTTTAGCTGCTGATTTTGGAAATCTCATAAAGGATGTCCGGATGGTGAATAAAAGTCTTGCCGACTGGATTCATCTTGACATAATGGATGGTGTTTTTGTTCCGAATATTTCCTTTGGATTTCCAGTTATTGAGCATGTTAAGAAAGTTGCAGAAAAGCCTCTCGATGTGCATTTAATGATAGTTGATCCCGACAGATATCTTACCCGTTTCCGGGATTCGGGAGCAAATATCCTTACTGTTCAGTATGAAGCATGTATTCATCTGCAACGGACAGTTAATGAGATACATAACCTTGGGATGAAGGCAGGTGTTGCTCTAAATCCGCATACTCCTGTATCACTTCTTAAGAATACTCTTCCTTTTATTGATATGGTTCTGATTATGACTGTGAATCCCGGTTTCGGCGGACAATCCTTTATTATGGAGAGCTATAATAAGATTAAAGAGTTGCGAAGGATGATCGATGATGACGGATATAATGTTCTGATCGAGGTTGATGGCGGTATAGACGACTCAAATGCTGCAAAGCTGATTAAATCAGGAGTAAATGTTCTTGTAGCAGGGAATTCGGTATTCAGCTCGGATGATCCGGCAGAGACAATCAGGAAACTGAAAAAGTTAGATTAATAAAAAGACCGGGAACTGGCAGCCAAGGTTAGAGGCATTGTCTTAATGGTGGATAACCCCCTCTCCCGACTTCGTCGGAATTTCCCCCAGGGGGGAGAAAATTCAGTGCTTTTTACCGGAAAAACAATAAAATACAACTTTTTGATTCCCCCTTGGACCTGCCTGCGGTAGGCAGGGGGAACCTAAAAGGGGGTGAAACAAAAGAGATTAAACAGACTTAATTGTCCGTATTGATAGAGTCAGCAATATATCCAATTAGCTCTTTTTCCTCCTCCGGCTTAAACCACCTGATATCCTTATCTTTACTCCACCATGTGATCTGCCGTTTTGCATAACGGCGACTATTCCTTTTGATTAATTCAATAGCCTTTTCTCTTGAGATCTTTCCTTCAAAAAAATCAAAAAACTCCCTGTAACCTACACTGTTCAATGCGTTAAGACCTCTAAGGTCAAATAGTTGTCTGGTCTCTTCCTCAAGTCCATGCTCAACCATTATATCTACTCTGTGGTTGATTCTTTCATAAAGATCATCTCTTTCTCTTTCAAGACCGATCTTAATTATTCCAAAATTTCTCTCACTTTTATTTTTAGTCAAAAATAATGAATAAGGACGGCCGGCAGATTCGCAGATCTCCAAAGCCCTGATAATACGCTTATGGTTCCTCAGGTCGACTTTTGCATAATATTCAGGATCAAGAAGTTTGAGGGCAACTCTGAGACTTTCGATTCCCTCTTCTTTGTATTGTTTAGTAAGTTTTTCCCTTATAGTCGGATCAACATCAGGTATATCATCAATTCCATTACAGACAGCATCAATATACATTCCTGATCCACCGATCATTAAAACTATATTCTTTCTCCGGAATAATTCCGGTAAGATTTTCAGAACATCCCTTTCGAAAAGGCTTGCACTGTAATAGTCTTTTACTGACAGGCATTTTATGAAATGGTGATTGATTTTATTTAGCTGAATATCAGAAGGTACAGCAGTTCCAATACTCATTTCCCTGTAGAACTGACGAGAATCGGCAGAAATTATTTCAGTATCAAAATGAGAAGCAAGTTCAATGGAAATATCTGTTTTCCCGACGCCGGTCGGACCAAGAACAACTATTAAAATATTTCTCATCGGGATATGATCCTGGAGGAACTATTCGTCTTCCTCGTTCAGGTTATCGATATTCTCGAAATCAGGCAGTGACTCTTCATCATCGCCATTCAGGAAAAGATCATCAACTTCAGGTTCATCTTCATCATCGTCATCATCGGAGACGACGATATTGTTATAAAGTTTATGCGAACTGCCTCCAAAAACGACCTGCTTGGGCGGAATACCCTTCGAATTTGTGCAAACGGGGTATTCACGGTCTTCAATTTCCTTGGCCTCCCCGGTATATTCAACAAAGAGGGCTCTGTCGTTAAAAAAGTCGAACACATATAGCAGTTTCTGGTTCTTGCGGAAAATAATATCTTCAAGGACTGCTATTTCCATAGTAGACGATCCGGTTCCCATATCAAAGAGGGTAAACTCCTCCTCTTTTTCCCAATTGTCTGTTGCCAGATAAAATGAAGCCATCTGGGATTTATCAAACTCCAGTTCATCCTGAATTATGTTGTGAAAATCCATCAAAGTCTGCGAGTCAATGAACTCAAATTCCCTCACAAACGACTCATCTTCATCTGATAACACTACAAATTTGTAAACCATATCCTATGCTAATTCGACGGGTGCAATATAATATTTTTTATTTTACAATATTCCTGCAATATTTTTTTTTAGAAGAAATTCTATTGTGTCTGTTTCATCGGCATAATCCCACAGGTGCGGCGACTGGGCCAGCCCGAAAGGGCTATAATTTCTGCCGATAATGCATTGTACCTTATCCCTCAAATTCTCTGTTTTTTGGAGCACATCTCCTAAAGAATTGTAAAATTCATAATAAAGCACTGCTACAGGCGACGATAATCCTGTGTTTTCTTTTAAAAGAAGATAACCTGTATCAATGAATTTATTTTTATTAACCAGGTATACTGCTTTACTGAAGTCATAATTACTAGCGTATTTATTATGTTTAATAATTGAATAGTATGAAGCCCAATTACTAGTCATCTTTGTAAAATCATATCCCTCAGGAACAAAGATCTTTTATACATTCCTGCAACCCAGACCAAAATATGAGAATATATCTGTTCCAAGATCCCTTAACTCATCATCAGTCTCGTCTCCATCGATTATTGCAACACTATTTCTGTTCTTCCTGATAATATGGGGATATTTCCCGAAGTAGTATTCAAAGTATCTCGAGGTGTTATCGCTGCCGGTAGCTATAACTGCGTCAAAATCAGTAAGCGTACCATCGGTGAATCTTATTTTTCCCCTGAATTCAGGGTTGATATTACAGAGGATTTCACTTATAAAAACAATGAGATCTGAATCTTTTGAACTTGTTTTTGCGATCAGGTTGTTGCCCGTGAAAAGAACGGAAAGAAAGTCATGAAATCCGGCGAGTGGAATATTTCCGGCCATAATAACTCCGACATTTAGAGAATTCCTGTCAGATTCAAATCCAGGATAGGAATTACTCCATCTTGTAAGATTTTCAAAAGCGAGCTCATCAGCTATAGCATTTAAAGCCATTCTTACATTGGAAGGAGTGAACCACTCGTTTTTAAGATGCTGGTTGTTAATGAGTTTGTTTATTGCAACTGAATTAGCTTCATCTTTTCCGGCCAGACTATTTTTTAGAATTTCTCCTAATTCAGAAAAAGCTTCAACTCTCGACTTTAAGTTCATTTGCAGACTTAGATTGATGCTGCAAAAATACTTAATTGAATTATAGAAAATATACACCCATGGATTATTAATGATTCGTTGATTAAAAAACCCATCCCCCGGTCCAGTAACCAGTCAAAGCTTAATCCATCCCTAACCCATCCCTTAAAAAATAAGGGATGGGAGTAACTAATTATAATACAATTAATTAACTACCCTCTCTTAATGTTTAAGAGAGGGGAAGTGTGTGAGTTCAGAGTAATAAAATAAAACTGACCCGGAAAAGGGTCAGTTTTTAGCAGAAGGTTAAAAAAAATGTTGAACCTTGATCTATTTGAGTGCAAATGTTATGGGTAACATATACCAGACAGGAACTGGTTTTCCGTCAACAATACCCGGTTTCTCAAAAGCAGGAAGTGAACTTACAACTCTTACAGCTTCTTTATCAAGTTCAGGATCAACTCCTTGTAAAACACTGATCTTTTTTACACTTCCATCAGTATCAACTGCAAATCTTACAATTACCTTGCCCTGTATACCATTAGTCTTGGCAGATTCGGGATAGTTAGTATTTTCAAATATATATTTGAGAATAGCCTCATCTCCACCAGGAAACTCTGGCATCACATCGACCTGAACAAATGGTGTGATCTCTGTATCTATTTCAACTGGTGGTGGCGGTGGAGGCGGCGGTACAATCTCAGTCAGATTTTCTGCCGGTTTCTTATTCTGGCTACAGGAGGAAAAAGCTATCAGTACAATTGCAATAACCGGCAATACCATGAATAATTTAAAGTTTGCCAGTGCTCTGGAACGTTTTTTTGTCATCATGATCATTCGATTTTATTGTTAATTTGAAAGAAATTAATTCAAAGCAAAGGTAATTGGTACCATATACCAAACCGGAACTGGTACTCCCCCTTGTTTACCGGGTTTGAAAGCAGGAAGTGTTGAGACAACTCTTATGGACTCAGCATCAATTTCCGGACTAACACCCTTAAGAATACTAATCTTATTAACACTACCAGTTTCGGTAACACAGAACCTTACAATTACTCTTCCAATTATTTTATTAACTTTTGCAGATTCGGGATATCTGATATTATCGCTCAGATATTTTAAAAGAAGGCTATCTCCTCCGGGGAAAATAGGCATTTCTTCAACCACAACAAAAGGTTCTGAAACCTGGTTTTCCGCGGAAACTGATTGTTTTACAGGCGGAGGTGGCGGTGGGGGTGGAGGCGGAGGTGGTGGAGACGGAATAACCTCTGTTTTAGCAGTGTTTGACTTTTTCCCGGCAGCACATGAGGAAAAAGAAATCAACACAAGAATAATTACCGGCAAAACCAATAATAGTTTTAGACATTCCGGTACGAGGGTAGGTTTTTTTGTTTTCATGATCTTTCGTTTTTTATGTGTAAATCGATGGCGTAAAAATTGATTATGTCAGGTAATATCAAATATACAACGAAATATTTAGTTATGCAACTAAATTCTTAATTATTTATAAAAAAAATGATCAGGGTGGCGGATCAGCTCAATTTGGAATGGTAGAAACGATTAGAAAGGGTAGAAATGTTGGCAGGCTAGAGACAGGTCTGAGACACCTCTCTACAAATAGATTTATTGAAGCGTAAATGTAATTGGTACCATATACCAGACGGGAACAGGTTTCCCACCCTGTTTGCCAGGTTCGAATTCAGGTAATGTTTTGACAACCCTCATTGCTTCCAAATCAAGCTCGGGGGAAACGCCTTTAAGAACACTTATACGGCTGACACCTCCTTCTTCTGTCACACAGAACCGTATTATTACTCTTCCCTGGATATTGTTCTCTTTGGCAACTTCAGGATACTGTGTATTCTCTCGAATATATTTCAGAAGGGCACCATCACCGCCGGGGAACATCGGCATCTCCTCAACAGCAACAAATGGTACTGTTTTGGATTCTCCCGTTATTTCTTCCTTTATTTCTATTCCTTCATCTTTCTTTAATTCTGAAGACTGTGGTGGAGGAGGTGGCGGTGGCGGTGGCGGAGCAATAGAATTTTCCTTGCATGCGGAGATAGCTAAAAAGACCAGCCCGATGACAGGCACTACCATGAGTAACTTCATACTTGCAAGTGTGGAAGTCCGTTTTTTTGTCATCATGATCATCCGTTTCTTAATAAGCGAAGGATTTGAAAAACTGTTCGTCAAATTGAATGCTCCCGATTTAAAAACCTGGCTTAACAGAAGACTTTGATAATTCAGCACCGGGACCCCGGATTTCAGACAACCCTGGTCAGCCTGGTATTCATGAATTGCCCTCAGTGATCTGTTAAACAAGTAAACAACCGGGTTGAACCATTGAAATGCTTTAATCGTTTCAAGAAAAATGATATCAATGAAATGATTTTGTTTAAGGTGGTTTTGTTCGTGTTTGATTATCTCACATGCCTCTTCCGGACTCAATCTAGAATTTATAAAAATATATCCCATTGCTGAAAACCCGGCAGTATGAAATCCATGAAATCTTATAATCCTGCTTCCTTTGTTTTTTTGCCGTGCAATTAAGAACAGAAGATTCAGAAGGTCTATTAATAACTTAAACGCGAAAACAATAACACCGATAATATAAATTGAAAAAACTATTCGCAATGAGCTTGTTGTTAATGATTCGGCATTCAGGGTTTCTGCGCCGTTCGAATTTGAAGTAATAAAAACCTCAGACAGCAATTTTCCAAAAATCTGAATGTTCAGTGGTCTGATAGTCTGTAAGGTAAAGAGGGGAAATATCAGAGCTGAGATTAAAGACAGAAGAATAAAAGCTCTGTTACGGCCATAAGTTGTATCCCAGCTTAACATAATTGAATATACAAGGTAAAAGGCTATCAGATAGACAGCAGCTTTAACCGTATATATTAATAGTGTATTCATCTCTTTTCTTTTTGTTTTTTAACCTCACCCTCCATTATTTTCATAATCTCCTCCATCTCCTTTACAGAAATGCTTTTTTCTTTTGCAAAAAAACTCACCATCTTTTCAAAAGAGTTTGAAAAATAGTCGTTTACAAAGGTGCTGAGATGTGTTTTCGAATAGTCATTTTTCGTAACAACCGGATAGTATTCATGTGTTCTTCCGTAAGCTTTGTGGGTGACGAAGCCTTTATCCTGCAAAATCCTGACGATTGTGCTCACAGTATTATATGCAGGTTTGGGTTCATCAAAGCGTAAGAGAATATCCTTGACGAAACCTTTTTTTATCTTCCAGAGTACCTGCATAACCTCTTCTTCAGCCCGTGTTAATTCTCTCATGGTGATTTGTTATTCGTTATTCGTTATTGTGTCATTTTATTATTTAGTTTTCGTAGAGACCTTGTCTCCAACGTCTCTACAATAAAAATGCAACGTCTCAGTACCAAATATACAACGAAAAAATTAGTTATGCAACTAAATTGTTTATTCTTTTTGAAAAATATTTATTAACTGTCCTCACAACGGTGGAAAGGAAAAAATAATGTAATTTTAACCTTTCTTAGTTGCAATACCGGGACGTTATCTGTAAAAGGAATAAAAATAATGAAAATAAGTATTTTCAGGGAAAATTTAAGAATCTCATTCAAAGCAATAAGATCGAACAGGTTAAGAGCGATACTCACTATTTCTATAATAGCATTTGGCATCATGGCTCTGGTCGGTATTCTGACAGCTATTGATGCCATTAAATCTTCACTTACTTCCCAGTTTACCATGATGGGCGCAAACTCCTTTACCATCACTTCAAGGGCGATGAACATTCATATAGGGAGCAGTAAAGACCGGACTCGTAATTATTCACGTATTTCCTACAGGGAAGCAACTGAATTTAAGAGCCGATTTACTGAACCTGCTTGGGTATCAGTTTCTTTTAATGCTACTGGATTATCGACAGTTAAATATGGATCAGAAGAGACAAATCCAAACATCAGTCTGACAGGAGTCGATGAAAACTTTCTTACGGTTTCAGGTTATGAGATTGAAAATGGAAGAAATTTCAGCGCTGATGAGATACAGATGAACAGACGACTGGTACTGCTTGGTTCGGAGATCGCAAAAGATATTTTCCCTGCAGGCGTCGATCCTCTTGGTAAGGAGGTTACTGTTGCAGGACTGAAGCTTAAGGTTGCAGGTGTTCTTAAAAGTAAAGGGGCCAGTGCCATAACTGGTGATAAGGTCTGTTTTATGCCTGTTACTGCTGCACGGCAATACTTCTCACGTCCTAACATGAATTTCAGTATTACGGTTATGCCCATGAATCCTGTAAATCTTGATGTAATGACAGGAGAAGCAGAAGGAGTTTTCAGAACAGTACGTAACCTTAATCCACGGGATGAGTCGGACTTCAATGTCTCAAAAAGTGATACTATACTTAACATGCTTCTTAAGAATATCCGGTATGTTACCCTTGCTGCCACACTAATAGGTATTGTTACACTATTTGGTGCTGCCGTAGGGCTTATGAACATTATGCTTGTTTCGGTAACAGAAAGGACCCGCGAGATCGGGGTAAGAAAAGCAATCGGAGCTAAGACTGTAACAATAAAATATCAGTTTTTGTTTGAATCAATTATGATTGGCCAGCTAGGCGGGATATTCGGAATTATTCTCGGGATTCTTATTGGAAATGCTGTCTCATCAATGCTCAGATCCAGTTTTGTGATACCATGGGTATGGGTAATGACTGGAATTGTTGTATGTTTTATTGTTGGTGTTGTTTCAGGTTATGCCCCCGCTGTGAAAGCTGCCAATATTGATCCTATAGAAGCTTTGAGATACGAATAAATTTTAATGGGTTATGGAACCACAGGTAATTCATGAAGTGCATAAAAATTTTCCGGGAATAATCTATTACCCTGATTATAACAGGCTTGAAATAACCGGCAGGTCAATTCCTGAAGATCCAGAAATGACATATAATCTTCTGGACGAATGGATCACAAACTATTTTAAAACCAATAGGACCTTAAGTGTCAAAATTCAGCTTGAATATATTAACAGCGGATCATCAAGGTGCCTGTTCACAATTCTTGAAAAACTGGCTGATTATTTTCGCTCCGGTAAGCAGATTAAGATTAAATGGTTTTATGATGTGGATGATGAAGCAATGTTTGACCTTGGTGAGCATTACCGCAACAAAGCATGTCTTCCTCTTGAAATTGAAAAGGTTGGGAAAATAGAGTAAATTAAATTGGGTCAAAATTATTAGAAAATAAAAGAGGCTGAATCACGTGATACAGCCTCTTAATATTTTGTTCTAATCCTATCTTACTTCATCAGTAGTGGAATAAGATCAACAACCCTGCAGGAGTAACCCCATTCATTGTCATACCATGAAAGAACTTTGATCATCTTGCCATTTACCATCGTGCTCAGTGAGTCGAAAATTGATGATGCTGTGGTATGAATGACATCAACAGATACGATAGGATCTTCGCAATAATCAAGGATCCCTTTCATTGGACCTTCAGCAGCTTTTTTCATTGCAGCATTGATCTCCTCTTTCGTAGCTTCTTTCTTTAGAATAGCAACAAGGTCAACCAGTGAACCTGTTGGTGTCGGGACTCTGACAGAAATACCGTCCAGTTTACCTTTAAGCTCAGGAATAACTTTTCCTACTGCTTTTGCCGCACCTGTGGTAGTTGGTATCTGTGATAAGGCAGCTGATCTTGCACGTCTAAGGTCTTTATGTGGAAGATCGAGTATCCTCTGGTCGTTTGTATATGAATGTATTGTCGTCATGTAGCCAATCTCAATGCCAAAGTTGTCATTAAGAACCTTTGCAACAGGAGCCAGACAGTTAGTAGTACATGATGCATTGGAAACGCACTGGTGTTCAGGTTTAAGGTCTTTCTCATTGACGCCAATAACTATCATTGCATCAATTGTATCTTTTGCAGGAACGGTAAGGATAACCTTTTTTGCACCATTCTTAAGATGGTCGCCGTAACCACCCTTAAGGCTTTCTTTGGCAGTGAATATACCTGTAGATTCAATAACTATATCAGGTTTTTCTATCCATGGAATAACTGCAGGATTCTTTTCAGAGTGTACTCTTACCTTTACCCCATTTACAATTATATTTTCAGCATCATGTGATACGCCGGAAAACTTACCCTGAGTTGAATCGTATTTCAGCAGGTGGGCAAGAGTTGCAGTATCGGTAAGGTCGTTGATACCGATAATCTCAATATCTTTTCTTTCAAGAGCAATTTTAAAAACATTGCGGCCTATCCTGCCAAAGCCATTAATAGCAACTTTAATCTTTGACATAACTATATCATTATTTGGTTAATAAATTGAAAGCACAAAAATAGTATTTTTCTGATAAAAGGCAAGACCTAATAATTTCCGGTTGTTCTTTTTCTTCTGAAAATGTAGGAAAACTTATTGGTCTCAGGATTAAGAGGATCGATTATTATTCCGAATCTGTAACTTACAAATAATGAAAAGAAAATGGCTTTGTTATCTGACGTTGCCATAATCGGGATTCTTTTTGGGAAGGCGTTAATCTGAGCACCAACTTCAATTGCATGAATTACTTTATCTTCTTTGCTGTATTCAAAATTGAATCCTCCCTTTGCAAATAATCCGGGCAGTACTTTTATTTCATTAAGGCCTTTGGTAAAGGGGGCTCTGCTGTATATATCGTAAGGCTGGTGGATTGTAATATCAAATTTTTCTTCTACTATATCAAATTCATTCAATGAAGTGTTAACAGGTTTAAGAACCTTGTAGTAAATTGGTTTGTACAGAGCAATTACAGGCCCTGCAGAATAAAAATACCTGATTGCTATACCACCCAGATCGGCTTTTTTGAATAATTCATGCTGACGTCCTATGCTCCCCCGAAGATAAAAAACAGAGTTAAGCTTTCCGAACACAAATGATCCGGGCGTCTGATAGTATGGGTTAGAGGTTTTATATTCCCGGGGATGCTTTAATGTTCCTGCTTCAATCTCGAAAAAGCGTTTATTAAGATAGTCGTTCCTTTTGGCTTCCCGGTAGCTTAGCCCAAAACCATCTGAATTAAGGAGAATTGCAAAAGACCTTTCGTTACGAAAAAATATTTTTTGCTGCTCATCAATCTCACCTTGGGCAAACAGTGCAATTGCACCATAATAAATCAGAACCAATATTATAAGCAGCTTCTTCATTATTTTACGCTAACTTATAAGATGAAGGATTTGGAAGAGTTCTTTTAAGATCAGCCAATATGCTCTGCATGTTCTGTATTAGCGTTGCTGTAAGCAGGACATGCTTTTGCATTACATGAGCTGATAGCCATGGCAGTTATAAAACAAACGACAAGAATCACAGCTATTTTTTTCATAAGAGACAAAATATTAATTAACACACAAAAGTAAACTATTCATTTAATAAACAATCTCTATGCCAAAAATATTATTTTCAGGGGAAAAATCCCTGAAATAAGATATTTTCATACGACCTGCTATTAAATAATAACAAATAAAAGGACTTATTGATTTAAATATTGTTACTTACACTTAACTATTTTATTCAGATTTTGTTTATTCTTTAAAAATATGTTTTTTATATGAAGTGTGCATTAGGAATTATATTATTATTTATTGTCATGAACCAGGAATCTTTTTCACAGGAAAAACTGTTCTATAACGATCTTACTAAACAGGAATCATATGTTATCAATAACAAGGGAACCGAAGCTCCGTTTACGGGGAAATATAATAATAGTAAGGAAAAGGGAACTTACATTTGCAAAAAATGTGGAGCTGCACTTTACTTTTCATCATTTAGGTTCGAGTCAGAATGCGGGTGGCCAAGTTTTGATGATGAAATAAAGGGAGCAGTCAACCGGTTTCCTGATCCTGATGGCATGAGGACTGAGATCGAATGTGCCAGTTGCGGTGCACATCTTGGCCATGTTTTCACAGGTGAACGGCTCACATCCAAGAACGTCAGACATTGTGTCAATTCTGCATCGCTCGATTTTGTCCCGGCGCAACTGGAAACTGGGCGTTATGGCACTGCAATCTTTGCCGGTGGATGTTTCTGGGGGGTGGAATATTTCCTTCAGAAAGCTCCCGGAGTTGTTTCCGTAACATCAGGGTATACAGGAGGTCATGTCAAAAATCCTTCCTACAAAGAGGTATGTACCGGCAATACCGGACATGCTGAGGCTGTTAAGATAGTTTATGATCCGGGAAAAACATCATATGAAAAGCTCCTTAAACTATTCCTTGAAATACACGATCCTACTCAGGTTGGAAGACAAGGTCCGGATATCGGCGACCAATACCGGTCTGAAATATTCTATTTAAATGAAGATCAGAAAAAAATTGCTGAGAAGGATATTAAGATACTAAAAGATAAAGGATTAAAAATAATAACAACAGTAACACAGGCCTCGGAGTTTTATCCGGCTGAGGGATATCACCAGGATTACTATTTTAAAAATGGAAAAACTCCTTATTGCCACGCTTACACAAAAAGGTTCTGATTTCTTACAAAAAAAGATTATTATTTTTTGTTGCAAAGTCCTGTAAACAATTAACTTTATCAGGTTTTATTGAATTTTTCCTGATAAAATGAATTTTAAAAAACTTCTTAGTAAAGCTCCTGTCAATAAAAGAATAAAAGTCTGGTTTATTATCCTGGGTTTTGTAATCGGTGTCGTTTTCCTGTTTTCAGCGAGATCTGTTATGTCGTATACCTCAACCAATAAATATTGCATTTCCTGCCATATACACCCTCAAGCAGATCAAAGCTGGAAACTTTCAACACACTTTAACAATCAATCGGGTACTATTATCCATTGTGTTGAGTGTCACCTTCCTCCTGAAGGGCATGGCTATCTGTCTGCTAAAGTAAAACATGGTTTTAAAGATGCCTATGGTTATTTTTTTAAGGATAGTGCTAAAATTAACTGGGAGAAGAAAAAGCTTCTCGAAAACGCAAAAGGTTTTGTTTATGAGAAATCGTGCATCGAATGTCATGAAAACCTTTTCCCGGTAAAGCTGTCAATTAATGGAAGTAATGCCCATCTTTTTTATACTATGAGTAAGGATCCCCTCAATTGCATAAATTGTCACCTCAATATCGGTCACTACGACCGGAACGTACTGCATGATCACGATACCAATTTCGGTGTAGTTGTCACAGCGGATCAGACTATTTTTACCGAAGCTGCAAAGGTTGACACTTTTGAGAACTTCACTGAGATGATTCCGGGTAGTAGTGTTAAATTCAAGATGGTTGCAATCCCCGGTGGAACTTTCATTATGGGTAGTCCTGATAGCGAGCAGTTACGCGAATCTGACGAAGGACCTGTCCGTAAAGTTTCTGTTTCAGGATTCTGGATAGCTGAAACGGAGGTCACCTGGGACGAGTATTTAGCCTTTTTCAGGGCAACGGGTTCTCAGGGAAGGACAGAGGGTCAGGTTGTTACAAATAAAAATGTTGACGCTATAACTGGTGCGACACCACCATGGGGAGCCCCCGACCAGGGTTGGGGCAAAGGTTCACGGCCTGCTATAACAATGTCGTGGTATGCTGCGAACGTCTATTGCCAGTGGCTCTCAAAAGTCACCGGTAAAAAATATCGACTCCCTACTGAAGCAGAGTGGGAATATGCATGCCGCGGAAGAACTAATACACCTTATTCCTTTGAGGGAAATCCAAAAGATTATTCCAATGTAGGATTTTTGAAGAAGATATTCAAACCCGACACAACAATTATTGCTTCCAAGGTGGTATATGTCGGCAACAGTTCTTCCAAAACGGAAGAGCCTTCATTTGTAAAAGCAAATCCGTTCGGATTGAAAAACATGCCTGGCAATGTTGCTGAGTTCTGCTCTGACTTTTATTCCGCTGATGCATATAACGCTGACTCTGTTGAACTTGTAAATCCCAGAGGGCCAGCTAGGGGGCAGGAACACGTTATCAGGGGTGGTTCATTCAGAAGCGATGCCAAAGATGTAAGAAGCGCTTCCCGCGATTTTACCAAAACAAAAGCATGGCTCGTGACCGATCCCCAGATGCCCAAAAGTATCTGGTGGTATTCCGATTGTATTGATGTTGGTTTCAGAGTGGTATGTGAAACAGATAGTGTAACGGGGGTTATTAATTCAAAATAAAAACAGGCAAAGAGATGCAAAATATTGACAGACGAAAATTCATAGAAAAAACTGCACTTGCAGGTATTGGATTAGTAGGCGCAGCCGCTGTCGTAACTGCTTGCAAGCGAACACCTGACTCTAAAGTTCTGGGGTTGCCACCGATTCTGAATGGAGCACCAAAGGGGAAAAAACTGAGAGCCGGACTCGTAGGAACCGGAGCAAGAGGGACAGGTGCCGCTATCAATTTTATCAGCGCTGGTCCTGACCTGGAGATCATAGCTCTTGCAGATGTTTTCCAGGATAAAATTGATGCATGCCGTGAAAGATTTACCTCTTTCAATCTCCCTATACCTGCTGAAAATTGTTTTGTAGGTTTTGATGGTTATAAAAAACTTATGGCTCTCGCCGACGTTGATGTTGTGATCCTAGCTACTCCTCCTCAGTTTCGTCCTGAACATTTCCTCGAAGCTGTTATGAATAATAAACATGTGTTCCTGGAAAAACCGGTTGCGGTAGATTCTGTGGGCATACGCTCTGTAATAACTACAGGAAAGAAAGCCGAAGCAGTAGGTTTATGTGTTGTAACAGGAACACAGCGCCGTCATCAGGAAGATTATATTGAGACATATAAACAGGTTGTCGATGGTGCTATCGGAATAATAACTTCAGCCAAGGCTTTCTGGAACCAGGACCATGTGTGGTTCAGAGAACGTGAACCGGGATGGAACGATATGGAATATATGATCCGCAACTGGAATAATTTCTGTTGGCTTTGCGGCGATCACATTCTTGATACACACGTACATAATATTGACGTAATCAACTGGTTTATAGGAAAAAATCCTGAAAAAGCCATAGGTTATGGCGGGCGGCACAGAAGAGTTACAGGCGACCAGTATGACTTTTTCAGTGTCGACTTTGACTATGGTAATGGAGTCAGTTCACACAGTATGTGTCGCCAGATCGACAGTTGCGCAAACGGAACAGGTGAAGTGATAATGGGTACTGAAGGTTATACCAACTGCGTAAACACTATCTGGGACCTGAAAGGAAATATAAAATGGGCTTTTGAATATCCAAAGGATGAAACCGGAAATCCGATGAATACAGTTAAGATTCCACCCTATGTTCAGGAACACATGCACCTTGTTCATGCTATCAGAACAGGGCAATATGTGAATGAAGCTGAGCAGACAGCCATCTCGACCTTAACAGCCATTATGGGTAGAACAGCAGCCTATACTGGACGTTTAATTACCTGGGACGAAATTTTCAGATCGGATATGGACCTTGGTCCGGCAAAAATTGAGTTCGGACCAGTTACTATGGTATTTGAAACTCCCGTCCCTGGCACTCCTGTAGTTATTTGATTTACAAGGTATTAATATTTCACTAAACAAATATTATCTATATGGCAAATAAAACATCAAGAAGAGCATTTGTTAAGCGATCAGCAGCTGCTGTAGCTGGAGCAATTGTTCTTCCTAACATCATTCCTTCCTCAGTATTTGGGATGGGAGGGAAGCTGGCACCAAGCGACAGGATAGTTATAGGTGCAATTGGTACCGGATCGCAGGGAATGAGCAACATGAGAGACTTTCTCAGACTTAAAGATGCAGTCAGGTTTGTTGCGGTATGCGATGTTGATGCTTTGCGTCTGGCGAAAGCGAAAGAGACTGTTGACAAAGCTAATAACAGCAATGATTGCCAAACATATGGCGATTTCAGGGAATTTCTCGAAAAAGAGAAACTCGATGCTGTATCCATTGCATTACCCGACCATTGGCACGGAATTATTTACACTGAAGCGGTAAATAAAAAACTAAATGTCTATGGTGAGAAACCAATCTGTCGCACTATTCACGATGGCCAGGTAATTGTCAGCGCCGTAAGGAAGAACAATATAATCTGGCAGACAGGCAGCTGGCAACGTTCGCTGGAAAATTTCCGTAGGGGAGCTGAACTTGCAATTAATGGAAGAGCCGGGAAGATAAAAAATATTGAGGTTGGACTACCTGATGGTAGTAAAGGTATTGGAACTCCTCCTGTTCAGGAGATCCCGCCTGAACTTAACTGGGAGATGTGGCTGGGTCCTGCACCTAAAGTACCCTATCGCGGAGTATCTCATTGGAACTGGCGTTGGATACTTGATTATTCGGGGGGGCAGATGACTGACTGGGCAGGCCATCATATCGACATTGCCAACTGGGGAGCAGCTTTGGAGCATACCGGACCTGTTGAGATTGCAGGTGCAGGTGTATATCCTATGGAAGGTATTTACAATGTACCGGTGGAGTACGATTTTCTTTGCAAATATTCAAATGGCATAGAAATGCGGGTAGCAAATGCATCCCGGTTAAAGATGGGGATGGGTACAACCTGGTACGGCGAAAAGGGCTGGATTCATACCGACAGGGGGAATGTACTGACTGCATCAGATCCTAAAATACTCGGAGAAGTTATTGGCGAGAATGAAACTCATTTGTATAAAAGTGAAAATCACTGGCAAAACTTTATCGATTGTATACGTTCAGGCCAACAACCTGTTGCGCCTATTGAGGCTGCCTACAGAGCTATCTCGGTTGGTTTGTTGGGCGAAATTGCAATGACAACCGGAGAGACAATAAAATGGGATCCGGATAAGGAAGAGATAATTGGCAATCCCAGAGCCAGCCGCCTTCTTAGTCGTCCTTACCGTAAGCCATGGACAGTACCGACAGTTTAACCCGAAAAATAATGAAACCCACATGTTTTGAAAACATAAACACGAATAAATATAATTCTCAAACATGTGGGTTCCATCAGACCATTAAAAATTAAAATCATATTCTCATGAAAAAACATTTTTTATTTCTTATTATAGTTGCAGGTTTTTTAACCTTCTTCTTAGCTTGCAAAAATGAGGCAAGCTATAATGCATTGATCATCACCGGACAGAACAATCACAACTGGAAAGCCAGTTCCCCGGTATTAAAGCAAATACTTGACCAGACCGGATTATTCACGGCTGAGATTATGATCACTCCCGAAAAAGGTGGAGATATGACCACTTTCAATCCTGATTTTTCAAAGTATAAACTCGTGGTTCTCGATTACAATGGCGATTCATGGTCCGGGAAGACCAATAAAGCGTTTCTTGAATATGTTACCAATGGGGGTGGTGTGGTAATTTATCATGCTGCAGATAACTCATTTCCCGGATGGAAAGAATACAATGAAATGATAGGTCTTGGGGGATGGGGCAACAGAACAGAAAAGGACGGGCCCTATGTTTACTATAAAAGGAATGAACTGGTTATTGATACATCAAAAGGTGTAGGAGGATCACATGCCAAAAGACACGAGTTTGAGGTAAAGACAAGAATAACCGATCATCCAATAACCAAAGGTTTGCCGGTCAGATGGCTGCATGGAAATGATGAGCTTTATAGCCAGCTCCGCGGTCCGGCCAAGAATATGGAGATACTGGCCACTGCTTATTCCGATACCATCGGAGGCGGGACAGGAAGAGATGAGCCGATGCTTTTGACCATCACTTACGGCAAAGGCAGGATTTTTCACACAGCTATGGGCCATGCTGATGAGGGTGGTGGCCCGGCAATGCAATGCGCAGGATTTATTACAACCTTCCAGCGGGGTGCCGAATGGGCTGTCACCGGGAATGTTACCCAGCCTGTCCCAATTGATTTTCCAAGCGCTGCAGGAGTTGTCCTCAGGCCTGATTTCAAAGAGATAACTCTCGACGAAGCTATGGCTAATATCGGAAATTATGATATTTCAAAAAGTACAAAATATTTTACGGTATTGCAGGCAAATATCCGCAAAGCAGCCGGTAATGAAAAAACTCTTTTGAAATATGAAAAGATGATGGATAAGGTTTTGATAAGCAACGAAACAACAGTTGAAGCTAAGAAACTTATTCTTCGTGAATTAAGCTGGATGGGTTCAGATTATTCCATCCCGGTTATTAAAGATCTTACATCAAATGCTGAGCTAAAGGATGAGGCTGAATATGCTTTAGAACGTTTACAACCGGCTAAATAAAAACCATAATATGCTTTCTCTTGTCATACCAATTTTTAATGAGGAAAATCTCGTTGACGAACTGGTAAAACGTATAATTACTGCAATTGAGTCATTTACTAATGATTATGAAATTATTTTTGTTGATGACGGCAGCACTGACCAAAGTCTCTCAGCGATTTTAAACTGGCAAAAAGAAAACAGGAAAATAAAAGCGCTTTCACTCTCTAAGAATTTTGGGCACCAGGCTGCATATACGGCAGGACTGGAATATGCCAGAGGTGAGATTGTTGCAATGATAGATGGCGATTTACAAGATCCACCTGAATTGCTCGCTGAGATGTTCCAGAAAATTAAAAATGAGGATTTTGACATCATAAGCGGTAAAAGAACAGGTAGAAAAGGGAATAAGGGCCGTAATCTTTATACATCTTTGTTCCATATGATATTCAGGAGTATAGGTGAAATAAAAAATATGGAGAATTGGGGTAACTTCTCAATGTTGACAAGGGAAGCAGTTAATGCTTTGCTGTCAATGAAGGAGAAAGTCCGTTATCTGCCTGGACTCAGGACTTTTATTGGTTTTAAACAGGGATATATAGAGTTTGTGAGGGAGGACCGTTTTAAGGGTGACCCTAAAATGAATGTCCGGAAGCTTTTCATGCTTGCCACTGATGCCATTTTTGCCTTTTCAAGGTTCCCGATACGCTTCTGCCTTATCCTCGGAACTCTGGGTACCCTGATTTTCATGGGGGCAGGGATATATGTATTAATAGCTAAAATATCAGGATTTGCGGTTGTCGGCTGGTCATCAACCTTGCTGAGCATCTTTTTTCTTGGATCCATCCAGTTGGTCTTCCTTGGCATACTTGGGGAGTATGTTTACAGAAGCTATAAGGAATCACAGAACCGTCCTGTTTATTTTGTAAAGAAATATTATGACGGGATTTCCGAGAATTGATGAAAGAGACAAGACTAAAATATATATTTTACCTCTTATCAGCATTCCTCCTTATATTAATGCTTGCAGTAAGCAAACACGCAGGAATAAGTTGCGACGAAATCCTTCATTATCAGCAATCTATTTCAGTTTACAATTATTATGCCTCTCATGGCAAAGACCTCTCGGCGCTCAACACACCTGAAACGCATCTGAAATACTACGGCCAGAGTTATGATAACCTGGTAACTATACTGATTAAATGGTTCAGGATAGAGGATGTTTATGGATTCCGGCATATAATGAGCACCTTATCGGGGTGGCTCGCAATTTTGGTAACGGCCATATTTGCCACCTGGCTCACCGGTTATCGGGCAGGAATTATTGTACTTTTTCTTTTTGCTGTATCACCAACTTTTCTGGGTCATTCCCAGAATAACCTGAAAGATATTCCTTTTGCCCTGGCTTATATATCCGGAATATTTTTCACTCTGAAAATTCTGTTTTCCGGCAGGAAAATATCCAGGCTTGACTATGTCCTTTTAACTGCAAGTATTACCTTTTGCATCAGTATCAGGGCAGGAGGATTGCTACTGATATGTTATCTATTCTTTTTCTTTTTTCTATATTACCTGCTCAGATTTCTGAAAGAAAGAAAGTTTCATTTTCCTGAGTTCAGGATAAAACTAATAATGATCTCAGGGATAAGCGTGGTGTCATTTTTCCTGAGCACTTTATTATGGCCCTATGCACTTCAGGATCCTTTTAAGAATATTTTTGAATCTTACCGGATGATGGCACATTTTCCCGGAACCTTCAGGCAGATTTTTGAAGGGAAGGTGGAATGGTCTGATTATATGCCATGGTATTATATTATTAAATCAATGGCAATTACAATACCTTTAATTGTCCTGGCCGGCTTAGTCACATTCATTGCTTTTACTAAAAAACTTTTCCAATCAGAAAAAGCTCTTAAATATGGGTTCCTGGTTTTTACAGTATTTTTTCCATTAATTTTTGTGATTCTGGAGCATTCAAATCTTTACAGCTCCTGGCGCCAGTTTCTTTTTGTATATCCGGGGATTGTTCTGATTGCGGCAATCGGATTCAGTCATTTATTTGAATTTGTCAGGAACAAATATTTGACGCTGGCAATAATTGTCGTAATGATGATGTTTTCAATTCACCAGCTTGAGTTCATGAATTTAAACCGGCCCTATTGGTATATGTATTATAATCAGTTAGTTGGTGGATTAAGAGGAGCTTACGGTAATTATGAAACCGATTATTATTATGTGAGTCAGACCGAGGCATCAAAATGGCTGATAAATCATCTGGATGAAAGGGGGGAGAACAAACCTGTCAAAGTTAAAGCTACATATTCGGTTCAATGGTTATTCCGCAATCATCCGGAAATTGAAACATCTTACTTCAGATTTGAAGAAAGAAGCCTTTATGACTGGGATTATGCTATCGTAGTAAGCAGATATATCCCGCCTTACCAGTTGAAGATTAAAATCTGGCCGCCAGAAAATGCGATACATATTGTTTATGCAGACTCGGTTCCTGTTTGCGCAGTTCTTGAAAGAAAATCAAAGTGTGATTATTATGGTTATGAGGCTTTAAATCAGGGTAAAACAAAAGAAGCAATAAACTTCTTTAAAGAGGCTTTAAAGGAGAATGGCAAAGACGAAATGATTTTTTATAATTTTGCAGCGTCTTTAAATAATGACGGGCAAACCGAAAAAGCAGTTTCGGTATTAAAAGAGGGTCTAAGATTAAATCCGGATTTTGAACCGATCCTGATGTATCTTGGGGATATAGCTAAAGCGCAAAATAATGCAGATGAGGCAATTAAATACTACGAACAACTGATAGGTGTTAATCGCAAATACTTTGAAGCTTATGTTGAACTTGGGAGATTAATGGTCGGGAAGGATGTCCTGAAAGCCCGTGGTTTACTCAGAACATGTCTGACGATGAATCCCCGTTATAAACCTGCAATAGTAACATTGGCTGACACCTACAGAAACTCCCATCCGGATATTGCAAAGAAATATGATGAATTGGCAAATACAATAAAATAATAAACAAACAGAATGAAAATGAAAAAAGTGGTTTTAGTGTTTTCAATGATCTCACTCCTTTCATTTGGAGGTATTAAAATGGTGACAGCTCAGGATCAGCCAAAACCAAAGAAGGATACAGTAAATATGGATACAGATGCCAAACCGAAGTTCTACTATGCTGTCGAAGATGAAAAAAGTGCAGCTAAAACCAAATCAGGTGGAAGCGGAGCTACAATTGCTATTGTCGTAGGAGTTGTAGTTGTAATAGGATTAGCTGGGTTTTTCCTTTTAAAGAAAAAAAAATAATAGTATTTTCTCTGTGTCACTCTGTGTCTCCTCTGTGCGACTCTGAATAACTTTCTTCTTATACAGAGAACTACAGACCTGCCTGCTGAAGCGGTAACGCAGGCAGGGAATGCACAGAGGACCCCAGAGTTGAAACTCCTTCAAGATTGTCACGCAAGGATTTTTCTGCAGTACTCAACACATTTTTTCACTTCCGCTACGGCATCCGATCCGGCAGGTATTTCGTATTCCAGTTCAATATCAACATTGATAGGCCATTTATTCTTCTTAAGTAATAGAAGGATATCAGCAATCGGCGTTTCTCCCTTACCCCATTCCATATTGGTATTTGGAGGATTACCTTTTGGACCAGTCTTGTCTTTAAGGTGAATGCTTGTTATCCGGTCATGAAGTTTTTCAATTATACCATTGGGATGAAGACCTGTTGCACCGAAATAATGTCCGGCGTCAAAATTGAGCATGTTTGCAGATGACATTTCAAGGAACTTTTCAAAGGTCCATCCGGGTTGTCCTGGTTGCAAATGCTGATGAAGTACTACATTCATTCCATATTTCTGAGCGAAAGGCCCCAGCTTTTTAGCAGAAACATCACCTATTTCAGTGGATACACCCTTGGCGCCCATGGCTTTAGCGGCTCTGAAAGCATAGTCAATTTCTTCATCCGACCAGTTCTCCGGTGAGAATTTTGCGATATGGATCTTCACACCTGCGTTGTTATACATCTTGCGAAGATCTTCAAACTTATTCATTGGTGCTGCAATTCGCCATTTACGTTGAGCTTCGGTATTCTCTTTCATTGCTTTCTGAAATACAGCCCGTTGTTCTTCGGTTGCCTCCCGGGTAGGTCTGGCCATTGCTACCTGTGGTATTCCAGCATATAGTTCAGCGGCATTACTCATTAGTTCGATTGAACTGATTCCACACTCCAGACAGTATTTCAGGGTGTCTTCTGCGCTTCCGGGCATGCTGCGCCAGCTATAAGTAATTGCCCCTACCTGAACTCCACCAAATCTGGAGTTTGGTTTTTTAGCTTTTGAATTCTTCGGCTCATTTCCATAACTGAGATTCATTGGTACTACAGCAAATGTCGCAGCGGCTGCCGTAAGTGTAATAAACCTGCGACGTGAAACTTGATTATCGCTTCTGTTTTTGTTTTCCATCTCTTTTAACTTTTTTTTTACTTTTTACTTTTATTTTAATCTAATTTTACCCACGTATTTCCCTTCCTGTTGGATTCGACGACTGAGTGAATGAACTTCATCCCTCTAACACCGTCGTGTACAGTCGGAAACTCGCCAGGTATAAATGCTTCACCACGTATTGACTTTGCAGTGCCCTTATAAATATTAGCAAGAGCTTCATATATACCTTCAGGGTGACCGGAGGGCATAGTGTGGCTAGCTTCTGCAAACTTATCATTGTAACCATGAGCAGGTTTAAATATCCTAGTGGGCTCGGTGTCACTCAGCATGGTAAGGTAATTAGGGTTCTCCTGTCCCCATTTGAGACTTGCTTTTGAACCATAAACCGCTATTGTAAGGTTATTCTCTTCCCCGCCACAAACCTGGCTTGCCCTTATAACTCCTTTAAGGTTTTTGCCAAACCGGAGCAGAACCGTACCGTCCAGATCAAGTTTTACATCGTCTTTTACCGGACTTAGGTCTGATAATATTTCTTTTACCTCAAGACCGGTAGTATATTCGATAAGGTTGAAAGCATGAACTCCGATATCACCCATGCAGCTGCTTGCACCAGCATGTTTTGGATCAAGTCTCCAGACGCCGGTTATCCTGCTTTCAGTCCCATGTATTATGGAGTTAATCCAACCCTGATAGTACTGGGCATCAATACGCTGAATAGTTCCCAGGACTCCTTTTGCGATGAGATCTTTCATCTGCCTTATCATCGGGTACCCGGTGTAAGTGTGGGTTAATGCAAAAGTCAATTTGTGTTTTGCAACAAGGTTTTCAAGGTCAAGGGCTTCTTCAACAGTCATTGTCATTGGTTTTTCGCAAACCAGATGAAACCCATTGCTGAGTAGGTTTTTGGCGAAAGGATAATGAAGGGCGTTAGGGGTAACTATCGATACAACCTCCATCCGCTTATCAGCAGGCATAGCCAGCTCTGCTTTTATCAGTGCATCCACACTTTCATAGCATCGGTCAAGACTAATACCTTCTTTTACCGCAAATTGCTTACTCTTCTCATAATCTACATCAAAAACTCCACCAACCAGTTCAAAATCATTGCAAATACGGGAGCCACGGCGATGAGCATCTCCAATGAATGCACCGATCCCGCCTCCGATCATTCCCATTCTAATTTTATTCATACTTTTTATTCTTTTAAAATATTCCAATAATAGTATAATTTATAATTAATTAACACTTTTTTTCACCCCACTTGTCCTTCTCATTCCTCATGAACTCCCCCCCTGGCCCCCTCTCTACTACTTATAGAGGGGGAAAGTTTATCTGGTAGTTTATAGCCCCCCATTTGGGGGGATGGGGGGTTAAACATGTTTCCGCTTCCAGATATGAAGGAACGTGAAGAACACAATCAGAACAGCCGGAACAATCGCTACAAATCTTAAAGTGTTGGCACCTCCTGTTAACTGAACCTGAGCCCATGTTGCAGCCTCTTGTGTACCCGCAACAGCGGCCTTCAGAACTTCGATTGTTTGTCCGGCCGGTATTGATGCAGCTGTCTGGGAATCAAAAATTGCTCCAAGAACTGGTTGTGCTATAAATCCACCAAGAAAGCCTATACCTCCCATAATAGCCAGACCTAAAGCACCGCTTTGGGGTATATTTTCAGAAACAAATCCCAGCATCGAGGGCCAGAAAAATGCGATACCCAATGCAAAAATACCTGCTGATGCAAAAACCAGTGCTCCGCTCGTATAACCCATGAGAATACATCCGATAAAAGCCAGAACGGAAGAGGTAAGTAATACCACAGTTGATTTAAGATTATGGATAAGTGTTCCGCCAAACTGACGTGCGAGTGCCATTATTCCGGATATCCATACAAGAAGGAGTATAGGATTATCTGAAACATTGGCAAGTAATGCTGCAATCCATTGATTTGTACCTAGTTCAGTTCCTGCTGTAAGTATCATGCAGAAAGCCATAAAGAGGAAAAGAGGATTGACACATGCTTTTAACATGTCCTGGTATGTAAATCCTGAAACAACACGCTCTGTTTTTGGAAATTGTTTATTAAGAAACATATAACCATAGGCAAAAGTTGGAAGGAGCATGATTCCCATTGCATATCGCCAGTTAGTAAGACCTATGTTATTAAACAGGTAAACGATTAAGCCTCCGATTACTATTCCGGTAGGGAACCAGGCATGAAAGCGGTTCAGTCGCCGTGTTTTTTCATCGGTATACATACTGGTTATTAGTGGGTTACATGCAGCTTCTACACTTCCATTAGCTATTCCAACAAATAATGTGGAAATAAAAAGTGTCCAGAAACCGGTCGCAACGACCGTAAGGATGATCCCCGCCAGATGGCAAAAGAATGCAATTGTAATGATTCGTCCCAGTCCAATGATATCAACAAGCGGCCCTCCAAAAACCATTGCAATTGTAAAGCCCCAGAAGGCGGTACCTACAATCCACCCAACCTGGGTATGGGTTAGGTTGAATTCAGTCGCCCAGGCTTCCACGAAAGAACCCCTGGTGGCAAAGGCCAGTGCTGTAACAACTAATGCAACACAGCTTGCATTAAATAAATGGGTTTTCTTTATAGTCTCCATTTTGAGGTTATTAGGTTTTAGTTAGTTTTAAAAGGTCAATGTTACATTGAATTAAAGTTTATTTTTCAAACGCAGCATCAAATGCAATGTTTGATGATGGAAAGTCAACTTTGCGGACAAATTCACATGCCTCTTTTGCGCCAAATTCCCGGTCCATGCCGCTATCTTCCCATTCGACCGATAAGGGACCTTTGTATCCGATACGATTGAGTGCCCTGATAATTTCCTCAAAATCTATGTTGCCATGGCCAAGGCTCCTGAAATCCCAGTACCGGCCTTTTGTCCCAAATTCAGTATGTCCACCGAAAACACCTGCCTCAACTGGTACTTTTGACCATCCGACATCTTTCATATGCACATGAAAAATCTTCTCAGCGAAGGTGTAAATAAACCCCACATAATCAACCCCCTGATAACCTAAGTGTGATGGATCGAAGTTAAATCCAAAATTGGGATGGTAGTTAATAGCCTTAAGGGCTCTGCGTGCTGATGCAATATCGAATGCTATCTCGGTAGGGTGTGCTTCCAGAGCAAAGAGAATGCCGAGTTCGTGGTATTTATCCAGAATTTGGGTCCAGCGTGCAGCAAAGTCAGCATAACCTTCTTCAATCATTGCCGGAGTAACAGGCGGAAAAGAGTAATTAAGATGCCAAATAGGACTTCCAGTGAATCCGTTAACAATTGGGACTCCTAATTTTTTAGCTGCTTCGGCAGTACTTATCATCTCATTTGCGGCACGTCGGCGGACACCTTCAGGGTCCCCATCTCCCCACACATAGGCTGGCAAAATACTTTTGTGCCTTTGGTCGATACGATCTGTAACCGCCTGACCAACCAGATGGTTAGAGATAGCAAATACTTTAAGCCCATATTTGGCAAGTATCTCTTTCTTTCTGCGGCAATATGAATCATCAGCTTTATTAACCTCAAAATGATCACCCCAACAAGCGAGTTCCATGCCGTCATAGCCAAATGATTTGGCTTTCTGACATACAGTTTCAAATGGTAAATCAGCCCATTGGCCTGTAAAAAGTGTAACTGGTCTGCTCATAGTATTATAGTTTTGATTAATAATGTGTTTGATAAAATATGTTTGCTAACAAGAATAAAAATATCATCTGAAATTACAAAAATTTTTCGTCCTTTCAACCTTTCAACTTTTCAACCTTTCAACTTTTCTACTTTTTCTTTTGGTTATTCCGGTATTGATGCAGATAAAAAATCCACGAAGAAATGCGACGAAAAGACCTTTTTTCATAATACTGTGATATAACAGATTTGGTTTTTTAGATTCATGCTAAGATAAGAAATTCATTCTCATACAACCTAATGGTTTTGGCAGAATTTGTTTACTTTGTACTATATTATACAACATATTTTTATGACTGATTTTTCAGATTTTCTGCTCAACCGAAGAACAATACGTAAGTACTCATCAAAACCAGTCGGTGATAGGCTTCTTGATGAAATACTGACCGCTGGATGCAGGACTTCAACAACCGGTAATATGCAGGTTTACAGCATTATTGTTACCAGCGAAGATGATATAAAGAGAGAACTCGCCCCGTTGCATTTTAACCAGAAAATGGTTATTGAGGCACCTGTGATACTTACATTCTGTGCCGATTTTAACAGGTTTAATAAATGGTGCAGATTGAGGAAAGCAGTACCTGGTTATGATAACTTCCTTTCCTTTATGACAGCAGCTATCGATGCTCTGCTTGTAGCACAAACAATTTGCATTGCATCGGAATCCAGGGGGCTCGGAATTTGTTACCTTGGCACAACCACCTACATGGCAAATAGGATTATTGAAGTATTAAAGCTTCCTAAAGGAGTTGTTCCGGTGACGACCGTTACCCTCGGATGGCCTGCAGAGAAACCTGAACAGGTTGACAGACTTCCCCTGGAAGCTGTTGTACATAAAGAGACATACAACGATTATTCTGACGATATAATAGAAAGAATATACCAGGAAAAGGAGAGAAGGGAGGATTCTCGACAGTTTGTAAAAGAGAATAATAAAGAAACTCTCGCACAGGTATTTACCGATGTGAGGTATAAAAAAGCCGATAATATCTATTTTTCGATAATGCTATTGCAGGTACTGAAAGAACAGGGGTTTATGGAGCAGTAAACAAGACAAAAGATAAAAGTAAAAAGATAAAAGTTTAAGAAGTTTAAGGGGATTAAAAAGTTGAATAGTAAAAATCCCCTCCTGGAGGGGCTAGGGGTGGGTTCTTAATTTTTTAACCTTTATTTAAATTTAATATCAAGCTCCTTTGCAATTTCCTTAAGATCATCTCTGATTGAAGGTACAAGTTCGATACCATCTCTCATATTTCTTACCTCTGCCTCACGTTCAGGGTCTCCCGGTATCAAAACCCGCTCCTGACCTTTTGCAGGTTTTGCCGACCGGAATGTCTCGATCCATTCATCCATTTTTGCCTTGAATTCAATGGCGGGTTGAAAAGCATCAATTCTCATAGCTCCGAAAAAATGTCCGGTTCCTTCACCAACTTTTTTCCCCAGTACCGGAAGATAGGCAACACTTGGCGGGACGAACGGTCCGAAATTGGCCCCACTAAAAACTGCTGAGAAGATATCAACTATGGCTGACAGACAAAATCCTTTGTGGCTACCGTGCAAGCGGTCACCACCCAGAGTAAGCATTGATCCACCCGATTTAAGTATAGCAGGATCATCAGAAGGCTGACCGTCTTTGTCCTGGACAAATCCGAACGGAACCTTCTCGCCTTTCTTTTCTGCCACCGCAAGCTTACCTCTTGCTATCGGTGTTGTAGCAAAATCAGCAACAAAGGGAGGTTGTTTCATAGTCGGGATAGCAACTGCTATAGGGTTGGTGCCCATCATCCTGCTTATTGAAAATGTCGGTGCAACAAGAGGATTGGCATTTGTAAGGCAGATTCCTATCATGTCGTGTCCGAGTGCCATCATTGAGTAAAAACCAGCAATCCCAAAATGGTTTGAATTGCGGGTGGCAACCCATCCTGTACCTGCCTTTTCAGCCTTTTTAATTGCAATATCCATCGAAAGTCCGGCTGCAATCATTCCAACAGCATTATCACCATCGACTACAGCAGTACTGGGGGTTTCATGGACCACTTTTACATCAGGTCTTACATTAATCCTTCCGGCTTTCCATAATTCATAATAATCTTTTATCCTGATCATTCCATGTGATGAATGGCCTCTCAACTCAGCAGCAAGAAAAACTTCAGCAATGACTTTTGAATTCTCTTCACTGCATCCCATTTTCAGAAAAACTTTTTTTGTAAAGTCAAACAGGTATTGAATTTGGTACATGGGTTATTAGCTTGTATTATCTATTGTTTTTAAATTATTTTCTTACTTTCACAGGATAGGGTGGACGTACTGGTTCCTCAGGCTGATTCTTTGCCAGCTCTTTAAGTGCAACCTCAATAGCTTTCTCGAGTTGAGGGTCCTTTCCGTTAATAACATCTGCAGGCCATTGCTCTACCTCAATATCAGGCGCTACTCCGACATTTTCGACAACAAAACCGTCATTGGTCCATATTGCAAGATTTGGAGCTGTGACCGATCCTCCATCAATGAATTCAGGGAACCCCAGGATTCCGACCAGGCCGCCCCATGTACGTTTACCAACTAGCGTTCCGACTTTGAATTTTCTGAACATCCATGGAAGCATATCACCACCTGACCCGGCCGTTTCATCAATTATCATAACCTTTGGCCCCTGGATTGAAGCACTCGGAGATTTCAGATCTTTACCATATCTCAGGTTCCAGTAAGCCTGCAACGGACGCTGAAGTATATCAATATAATAGTCGGCCAATGAGCCTCCTCCATTGAACCGTTCATCAATAATAATTGCTTTCCTGTCAGCCTGGGGGAAGAAATACCTTTTGAAGTATTCATGACCCTGGGTGGAAGTGTTAGGGACATATACATAAGCCACCTGTCCTTTTGTAGCGTCTGTTACCTTTTTCAGGTTTCCTTCAACCCAATCGCGGTTTCTGAGAGAATACTCATTTGCTACCGGAACAACTTTCACAACTCTCGAACCTGCATAATCAGGTTTATCGTTGATCGTCAGTTCCACTATTTTCACATCGGTATTTTCAAAGAAGCTGTAAATACTTTTATCTGCAGTCAGATCTTTCCCATTCACCGCAATAATATAGTCTCCCTTTTTGATGTTCAGGCCAGGTTCTGTCAACGGTGATCTCAGATCAGGATTCCAGTTCAGGCCACCATAGATTTTACCAATCTGATATCTGTTGGCAGATAATATATAGTCAGCTCCCAATAATCCTCCCCCTATTCTTTTCGGACTATAGAGCCGGTCACCTCCGCCCGATATCCTGTGATGTCCCACACTCAATTCACTACACATCCATTGAATTACCCTGTTAAGATCACTTCTGCAGGCAAGGTCAGGGAGGAACTTTGAGTATTTTACCTTCATGGCATTCCAGTCTACACCGTGCATGCCCGGATCATAAAAATAGTCACGATTAACTCTCCATGCCTCATCAAATATCTGAGGCCACTCTGCAAGAGGGTCAATTTTAACAGAAATTGCACCTGTATTTAATATCCCTTTTCCGGGGTCAGGCTTTTTACCTGTCGTTGTTATTCCTAACAACTCACCTTTACTGTAAAACATCTTTTTACGGTCGGCAGATACTATAAAACCGTCTAATTCCATAATCTCACTGTCTTTTCGCTCTTTCATATCATATTTATGGAGTGTCGATGAACCGGAAGGAATCAGAGGTCTTACTATATACAGAACTTCTCCTGTTGCTCCTATAGCAAGGTCAGAATAGTTGCCTGCAATCAAAGGGATATTTACGATTCTGTCCTGTAAACCATCAGTTTCAATTTTAAGAATAATAGGTTTTTCAGGTGCCGGAGTTGCACTTTTGTCATCCTTTTTCCTTTTATCATCAGGTTTTTCCGGTCCAGTTTTCTCAGGTTTTATTGTCTCTTCATCACTCTCTTTTGCAAAAGGAGAAACTATGTCTTTACGAAGAGTAATGAGGTAAATTGAATTTGTCATACTCATATCCTGGTTTGAAAGATCGAACCAGTTAACGACCGGCCCTGCATCAGTAGATGCAAAGAAATATATGTATTCACCGTCAGGATCAAATACCGGATTTGACGCATTGCTTAAACCATCTGTAATTACAAAAGTTTTCTGTTGATCAATTGAATAAAGATATACCACACTAAAGTTTGTCTCAATTATTTTTGTATAAAGGAACCATTTTGAGTCCGAAGACCAGTCGCTGAAAATATTTCTGAATGCTCCTCGAGAATAAAGTTCGTCAGAATCAATTTTTCTAATACTACTTGATTCAATGTCAAGTAAATATAGATTTCGGCCATTGTCGACATAGCAGATTTTCTTACTGTCAGGTGACCAGACAGGATTCGCATAAAAACCTGTACCTGTCATTTTTATTGTTTTAACATTTCCAATGCCATCCTGCGATTTGATATGAAGGGCATATTCACCAGTAGCATCTGAAAAGTATGCTATGGATTTACCATCAGGAGACCAGGAAGGATATTTTTCATGAACCGCTGTTGTAAGTGTAATATTTCTTGGATCGCCTTTCTCAGCCGGCAGTGTTATAATATCACCCCTGAAGTCAAAAACTACCCTGGCTCCAGTTGGAGAAATGTCAGCATTTCGTATATAGTTGTTTCCCTGTACAAACCTTGGTCTCAACTCAAGAAGATCGGCTGCAATTCCGACAGTTATCTTCTTTGCTGAATTTAATTGAATATCGAAAGTATGTATATACCCTGCCTGCTCAAAAATAATCCTGTCATTTCCGGCATTAGCATTCAGGATCGGAAAGTCTGTATAGAATGTCAATTGTTTTACTTCTTTATTTTCAACATCGTATGAAAACAGATTGAATTCGCCATTTCTATCGCTTATGAAGTAGATTTTATCATCAATCCACATAGGTTCTGCATCATTACATCCTTCATTTGGTTGCGGAATTTTCACTACCAAGTGGTCCGAAAATGTATATATCCAAATATTTGAAATGGTACCTCCCCTATAATTTTTCCATTGAAAATACTGTGGGGTGAGTGGGGTATATGCCATAAATTTGCCATCGGGTGAATAGGAGGCTGACCATGCGTTGGGAATCTGAAGTTTTTCAGGAAATCCACCGGTTATTTTAACGGTATATAACTGAAAATATCTATTGGAGAATACTGAGCGCTGGGAAGCAAAAAGAACATTGTTACCATCAGGAGTGAATCCTCTGACAAGGTCAGTTCCAGGGTGCCAGGTAAGTCTTACCGGGATACCTCCTTCAACAGGAATAATAAATACGTCGGTGTTTCCATCGTATTGGGCACTGAAGGCAATTAATTTCCCGTCGGGAGAGAAATATGGATCCGATTCAATACCTTCATCCACTGTGAGTCTCCGGGGTTGTAATCCGTCGAAATTAGCTATCCACAGGTCTTCTGCATAAATGAAAGCGATATGGTTTGCACTTATTGTCGGTAGTCCCATCATCCTTGTATCATTTGTATTAATCCCGTATGTTGTAAGGGGACCCAAAGAAGAAAGCAGGATCATTAAAATAAAATGAACACAGAATCTTTTCATAGTTGATTTTTTAGTTTAACCCTGATCCATTTACGATTAAATGGATTTAAAAGATATGAAGTTACCAAATTCCGTAGGATTGGGACTCATAAAAGAAAAAATAAGCCAGTAAAATTTAATTAATTGCCTTTGCCCCATTGCCCCATTTCCCCTTTATAGCACTTATACTTTTCTGTAGTTATTATTCACACCTGCCTGTGCAGTAGGTGTTATAGCAAGATCATTGATACAAACATGGGCAGGCAAAGTAGCACAATAGTAGATTACTTCTGCAATATCTTCTGCTTTAAGGGCATCAATCCCTTTGTAAATGGCTGCCGCTTTCTCTTCATCCCCCTTAAAACGGACCAGTGAGAACTCCGTTTCCGCCATCCCGGGTGCAATATTTGTAACTTTAATATTGTGTTTAAGAAGATCAATCCTCATTGATCTTGAGAGCGCATCAACTGCATGTTTCGAGGCACAATATACATTGCCACTTTCATAAACCTCTTTACCGGCAATGGAAGAAATATTAAATATATGTCCGCTGTTTCTGGCTACCATAAGAGGAGCGACTGCCCTTGTGACGTACAATAGGCCTTTAACATTAGTATCAATCATCATGTCCCAGTCATCAATGTCTCCATCGTCGATATGGGCAAGTCCTGCTGCAAGTCCGGCATTATTAACAAGGATATCGATATCTTTCCATTCCCGGCTGAGGTTGTTTATAACAGTTGAGACATCCTCCCTGTTTCTTACATCGAAATTCAGAGACAATACTTTTATTTTATATGGCAGAAGCTCTTCTTCAAGTTTTGTGAGTCTCTCTTTCCTACGACCTGTGATAATAGTATTATAACCTTCTTTTGCAAATCTCAGGGCAGTTGCCCTGCCAAAGCCCGCTGTAGCTCCGGTTATCATTATTGTTCTTTTCATACCTGTGTGATTAATTATCTTCCTCGTAAAAATAGAAATAAATTTTTAAATCCACCTCATCCTCCGACTCCTTCTCCTTGAGGAGGATGAGAGTAAGATAAAGTTATTCAGCATGTTAGCCCCTCTCCAATTGGAGAGGGATTGGGGTGAGGCGGATTTAAAAGGGAGAAATTGAAGTGAGTTAAGGAACACTGCACGGGATGGTTTAAATTGACTCTGAGAAGGGTATGGTTGGAAATAATTCTATCTTTGCATTTTATTTTCTTAGATGGAAAATCATCAGGAGATTTTGAAAGAAGAAAAAAAATCTGCAATCAAATCGATGTTTGATTCAATCGCATGGAGATACGATTTTCTTAATCATTTTCTTTCGTTTGGAATTGACAGGTTGTGGAGAAGGAAAGCGATCAGGATGATCTCAAAGGGTCACAAAAATCTGAAAATACTTGATGTCGCTACTGGTACCGGGGATCTGGCTATCACGGCTATGAAACTCAATCCTTCTAAGGTTACAGGCATTGATATTTCCGAAAAAATGCTTGAGATCGGAAGGAAAAAGATTAAAAGTAAAGGTCTTACAAAAAATATTGAACTAATTAAGTGCGATTCAGAGAATATAGTTTTTGAAGAAAATACATTCGATGTGGCAATGGTGGCATTTGGTGTCAGAAACTTCTCTGATCTTTTGAAAGGACTTTCTGAAATGCGAAGGGTGATCCGCAAAGGAGGTGAAATTATGGTTCTTGAATTTTCCAGACCAACCGGTTTCCCTTTTAAACATATTTATAATTTTTACTTCAGTAGTATTCTTCCTTTTTTCGGAAGAATATTTTCAAAGGACAAAAAAGCATACAGATATCTACATGAATCTGTAATGAAATTTCCTGATAATGAAGAGTTTATGAAAATTCTTGCAAGTGCAGGTTTTTCCATGACCAGGCAGGTAAAACTAACAGGAGGAGTTGCAAGTATTTATACAGGTGTCAAATTTTAGATACAATAATTGGAAATTAAACCAGTTTATTAACTTGTACTTCTAATTTATTATATCCGGCATTTTGAAAAAAAGGTTTATTCATATTATATTAATTGGAATTTTACTTCTGTTTCATCTAAACTCATCTGCCCAGAAACAGAAACCAAAAAATGATTCATGGTACGATGATAAACTTCTCCATTTCGGATTCAGCCTTGGTTATAATCTAATGGATTTTAATATCACCCCTTCCCAGACTTATCTGGAAACAGATTCTCTTTATCCGGAGGTAAGTCTGCTCAACCCGGGTATAAACATTCAGATAATTACCAATCTCAGAGCCGGCAGGTATTTTGATATAAGGTTTCTACCAGGGGTCTCTTTTGGTCAGAGAAACATAAGATTCTACAAAAACAAGGTCACTTATGATGAGAAACAACGGCTTGAATCATCATTTCTTGAATTTCCTTTTTTGCTTAAATACAAAGGAGACAGATTGAATAATGTTCGGCCTTATATAATCGGAGGTTTAAATTATAGATACGACCTGGCAGGGAAAAAGGAATTTGACGACGAAAAACCAGTCTATCTGCGACTTAAAAGATCTGACATTTATTATGAGTTTGGTGCTGGCCTCGATTTTTATCTTACCTATTTCAAACTATCCATCGAACTTAAAATGTCGAATGGCCTGCGTGATGTTCTTGCCCGTGAATCTGCTCCCGGTCATCCGCAGTATTACAATGCAATCGATAAGATGAAGTCTCAGATATGGGTACTTGCTTTTCATTTTGAATAGTAATGGCAAAACTGGTTCAGCTTAACCTTAATCCTGCAGCAGCTGCGGATGTTTCAGCTATCCGTAAGATTGCCGGCTCACTTTCCGGTTTGAATCCATCAGAGATTTCGGCTATCAGGATTATTAAAAGATCGATTGATGCCCGCAAACAAAAAATACGTGTAAATCTCACTGTTGAGGTCTTTTCAGATAAAGAATCTTCCTTTCCAGCGCTAAGTCCCTTTAAGCCAAAAGAAGTATCACACCAGCAGGAGGTAATTATTGTAGGAGCTGGTCCGGCCGGACTTTTTGCCGCCCTGCGATTAACGGAACTTGGGATCCGTCCGGTCATTATTGAGCGGGGACGTGATGTCTCATCGCGTAAAAAGGATATTGCTAAAATCAGCCGTGAACATATAGTTGATCCTGACAGTAACTATTGTTTTGGAGAGGGCGGGGCAGGAACATATACCGATGGAAAGCTTTATACCCGATCAAAGAAAAGAGGAGACAATACCAGAGTTCTTGAACTGCTTTGCCTCCACGGAGCAAATGAGAATATACTCTATGAAGCTCACCCTCATCTTGGTACAGATAAATTGCCGGGAATAATCTCCAACATCCGGAGATCGATCCTTGATGCCGGCGGGCTTTTTTTGCTTGAAAAAAGAGTAACAGATTTCATAATTGGAGGAGAAGCTATTAAAGGTGTTGTTGTTTCTGAAAATGAAAAGTTTCAATCACCATTCGTAATCCTGGCAACCGGACATTCAGCAAGGGACATTTATTCAATTTGCCGCAACCGAAAAGTCGATTTTGAAATGAAACCTTTTGCTATGGGTGTGAGGGTAGAACATCCCCAGGAATTAATTGACAGAACTCAATACCATGGAAATCCCAGAGGACAATATCTGCCAGCAGCATCGTATAGTCTTGTAAAACAGATCGATGGGAGAGGTGTATATTCTTTTTGCATGTGTCCTGGCGGATTTATCGTACCATCAGCTACATCGCAGGAAGAGGTTGTAGTCAACGGAATGTCGCCATCAGAAAGAAATTCACCATACGCCAATTCAGGAATTGTAGTGGAGATCAGACCTGAAGATCTTCTGAAATTCAGCAAATCAGGAGAACTTGCCGGCCTGGAGTTTCAGAAAGAACTTGAAAGGGAGGCATGGAAGAATGGAGGACATACACAAATGGCACCCGCGCAACGACTTTCCGATTTTGTCAATGGAGCAACATCAGGTTCATTGCCAAAAGTCTCCTATTTCCCGGGAGTGACTTCATCACCTCTCCATAACTGGTTACCGAAAGCTATAGGCAGAAGGCTGAGGGATGGTTTCAGGCTGTTCGATTCAATGATGAAAGGTTTTATAACAGATGAAGCTGTGATTTTAGGTGTTGAATCACGAACATCCTCGCCAGTTAGGATCCCGCGAGATCCTGATACACTTCAACATATTAAAATATCAGGGTTGTATCCGTGTGGAGAAGGATCAGGCTATGCCGGAGGCATAGTCTCATCAGCTGTGGATGGAATGAAAGCCGCTGAAGCAGTCGCAAAAAAGATCAGGGCTCTGTAACATTTGATCCTTCATATTAATTCAAATTACCAGTTCAGACACAATTTTTTCAATATTATTTAAATATTGAATAGATTTGTTTTTATAAATTCTGATCATGATCAATCTATTTAAACAACCATATAGACCGGAGGAAGACCGGATTTTTCTAATCCTGCCCAGGTTTTGGCAATGCTAATTACTTTTCTGTTTGTAAACGTTCTTTATTTTCTAATGCATTTTACCGGGAAAACAGATAAGTTCAGGGCACTCCTGTTTATTATTTTTGCATTGTCTCTCTCATTTACTCTGATCAGAAATATGGTGGAAATGAGAAACTCAATGTCATTCTCCCAGGCTGATATTCTGGAATGTAAGATTCCTTTCTGTCACCTGGTTATTCCAATGATGATCATTCCGGCAGCATTTACAAAATCAATTATCTTCCCCGGAACCATTCTTGGAGGCTTTGCTAATATAGCATCTATGGTAGTTTTGTGGCTTGTTGCAACCCTGGTTCTTGGTCGTGGTTTCTGCAGCTGGGGATGCTTTTATGGTGGCTGGGATGATGGCTTTTCCAGATTCAGGAAAAAACCTGCGATTAAAAAGATCAGTGAATTATGGAAATGGATGCCTTTTGCTGTTCTTCTCATGGTTGCTTTAACTGCCGCATTAACTTTAATTCCGACATACTGTGACTGGATTTGTCCTTTTAAAGCTGTCACGGAATTTGAGCAGGTAACTTCAGTCGAATCGGCTGCCAAGGCTGGCGTATTTGTATCACTGTTTGCAGGTTTGGTTGTTGTCCTTCCTGTATTGACCAGAAAGAGAACTCAATGCAGTTTCCTATGTCCGCTTGGAGCTGTAAATACTCTGTCAAATAAGGTTACCCCGTTTACAGTAAAAATTGACAAGAAAGCTTGTAGTGAGTGTTTTAAATGTGTTGAAGTTTGTCCTTTATTTGCAATTACCAGGGAAGGAATAAAAAATGGAAATGTCTCGGTTTTCTGCAGTAAATGTGGCAAGTGCATTGATGCCTGTTCAAAGAATGCGATACATTTCGGGATAAAAGGAGTTCCTTCAGGGACAATGAAAAATTTCTCCAGGAATCTTTTCCTATTCGTGTCATTTCTTTTTATTTCTGTTTTCTCTGCCGGTTCAATAATAAATATGGTTCATAGTTTATTAAACCTCTTTTTATAAACAAATAATTCAAAATGAAAAGAATCAAAATAATAGCAGGAATAACCTGGGCTTTCATCTGTCTTATTCTGATAATCATATTATTCCCGGGTTTAAACAACTTTTCTGTTTCAATGGCAAAACTCCCGTTTATGAAGATAAATCCTAATTATACAGGAGGGGAAATCGCAAAGCAATATGTCACGGAGAATTGTACACTGGTTATAAGAAAACCTGTTTTCGAAGGCTTGTTCAGAGAAAGAGCAACGGGTTTTGTTCAGATCGACTGGCGGGGAAAGATTCCCGATGAATTTGTTGATACAATTGATTATAACCTTGATAAAAGTCCGGATTTCAGCATACGGATCAACAGGGACAGTTCAACAACAGTTTTGAATGCAATAAATACCAAAGTTAAAGATGTTAGTATTTCAACCCCTACTTCGTACGGATGGGCTGTAAGGATTAACCTGAAAAAGTGAGGACAATAGGAAAAACACGATGTCAGCAAAAACAAGTATCAAGTCAATGTCCAATCTATCTGCCAGGCTCCCTTCTTCTTGCAAACTCCGAGAAAATAACCGAAGCTGCCATCCCTACATTAAGTGAATCAATACCAGGCGTCGTATTCGAAAACCTCGGTATCATAAGTTTATGTTCGATGAATGGGATCAGATCTTCAGATATCCCTTTAGATTCGTTTCCCAGAAGGATAATTCCCTTATTATCAAGCTTTTGATTGTAAATTGACTCTCCATCAAACAAAGTACCATAAACAGGAATCTTCTTCTCTGTTCCAGCTATTAAGAACTTTTTCAGATCGGTATATAGAACCCTCACATGGATAATCGCACCCATACTTGCCTGAACCGCTTTCGGATTATATAAATCAACGCAATCAGGGGAGCAATAAATGTTCTTAATTCCAAACCAGGCCGCAGCCCTGATTATAGTCCCTAAGTTCCCCGGGTCCTGAATACAATCAAGTGCCGCACATAAATCCTTCAGAATTACAGCAGGCTCGGTTTTGAATTCTGGTATTGGAACAAGTGCAATGGCATTATGTGGTGTTTTAAGCGTGCTTATACGTTTCAGGTCATCATAACTAGCAGGCTCGGTTTCATCTATATTTTTAATAAGGTCAGTTGGCAATGAGCTTATGAATTCAGGCTTAGCAATAAGAGTCCTAAACCGGATGCTGGACATCAGATACTCTTTTACAAGTTTATCACCTTCTATGACATAAAGATGTTCCTCATCTCTCACCTTCTTTTTCTGAAGAGAGATAATAAATTGTGTCGTTGATATACCCCTGATAGGTCAATGCACGATAGGCAAAGTTGGCATTCATCTCGGT
>JBGOZX010000015.1:0-43084 GCA_041480425.1 Bacteroidia bacterium | reverse complement strand
CACAAACATCTCATTATCATTAACCCCAGCCTTAAGGCTGGGGTTATACAACGGCCTTAATAATTGGGCTTTAGCCCTACATCTTTCTTTATTAATCATTCCCGATACTCATTTTTTATTTTATAAAAAGATAAGTAGCAACTTAGATTAATTAGTTTGGTGGCAGGAGGTTTCCCCGACGTTATTTTAAAAAAAATCTGTATATATTTGCCCGATAAATGCTCTGTTGGAAACAATTCTGATGAGCAAATTGTTTAACAGATTCAAATACTAATTTTACGTTATAATGCAGATCAATGAAGTAAAAACTGCACATGATATCAGGGAATTCATTGATTTTCCAAAAAATTTATATAAAGGAGATTCAAACTGGGTGTGTCAGCTTGATTCCCAGCTTGAGGCAGTATTTGATCCGGGGAAGAACTATTTATTCCGGAAGGGTGAAGCAACCCGCCTGATATTGAAGGATGAAAACGGTGTTACTATTGGTCGTATAGCTGCATTCATCGACCGTGGAAGATCTGATGCTAACAGTCAGCCAACCGGTGGAATCGGTTTCTTTGAAGTGATCGACAGCCGGGAAGCTGCTTTTGCCCTTTTTGATGCCGGGAAAAAATGGCTCACCTCCCGGGGAATGGAAGCGATGGATGGTCCGATAAACTTTGGAGAAAATGACAATAACTGGGGCCTCCTGGTCGAAGGTTTTATGCAGCAGGGTTTCGGAATGCCATACCATAAAAAATATTACAGATCTTTCTTTGAAGAATACGGTTTCAGAATCTATTTTGAACAGTATTCATATCACAGGACAGTCCGGGATAAGGAGAAGGAGATTCAACAGTTCCCCCCCAGGATAATGAAAATTGCTGAATGGATTTCCAAAAAACCCGGTTATACATTTCGTCATTTTGAGTTCAGGGGGAAAGAAAAATTTGTGAAAGATCTGGTTGAGATCTATAACTCTGCATGGTCCGTTTTCAAGGAAGATTTTACACCGCTCGATGTGGAATTCCTTGAGAATTCTTTACAGAAAGCAAAACCTGTAATTGATGAAGATCTTATCTGGTTTGCTTACTATAATGATAAACCAATTGCATTCTTCATCCTGTTACCGGATCTGAATCAGATAATTAAGCATTTTAACGGCAAGTTGCACATCTGGAATATGATAAGGTTTGTATATTCCAAAGTAACCCATAAAATGACAAGGATGAGAGCCGTTGTCGGAGGTGTAAATCCTTCATATCAGAACAGTGGAGTAGAATCGGCTATCTTTCTCAATCTTTACGAAGTCTTTAAAAGAAAACCATGGTACAAGGAACTTGAACTTTCATGGGTGGGCGACTTTAATCCTAAGATGATTGCTATATACGAAGCCCTGGGTGCTCAAAGGACTAAGATGCATATTACCTACAGATATCTTATTAACGATAAACTGAATTTTAAAAGATATAAGGACGAAATGGCTCAAAATCAAAAGATTAATCATAATTCTCTACATGCAGGTCAATAATTCTACAATTCATTTTGTATTTTACAATTATGTTCATTAATTTTGCGAACCCTGATTGGGGGCAATTAATTTGGATTTAAATGGAAATAAAAAACAGTGAACAATGAAACAGGATATACATCCGGGCAATTACAGGTTGGTAGTATTTCAGGATATGTCAAATGGTTATTCTTTCATGACAAAGTCAACCGCGCCATCCAAAGAGAATATCAAGTGGGAAGATGGTAATGAATATCCGCTGATTAAAATTGAAATTTCGAATACATCACATCCCTTTTACACAGGAAAAATGAAGCTTGTCGATACTGCTGGAAGGGTTGATAAGTATATAAACCGTTATAAAGACCATACTGGCAAAAAGAAATGACAGGTAAAAAATTACTCAATCCCGGTTAAATTACCGGGATTTTTTTTTGATATACAATTCTGGCACAATGATTGCACGTCCGCCTTTCTGGCTTTTAGTGTAAAATAAATTGTAAATTTGACAACATTTAATAATCGCATGGAAAAGAAATTCAGGAGAACTGTTAATGAATTTATGCTGCCGGACCTGCTTGATGGTGAGGGGGATATTATACCCATAATAGCGGATGGAGAGGATGGGGACCTTGAGGATGTTGATGTTCCGGATAGTATTCCAATACTTTCTCTAAGGAATACTGTACTTTTTCCGGGTGTTGTACTTCCGATTTCAATCGGACGGCCAAAGTCGATACAACTTATAAAAGATGTTTACCGGAACGACAAAATTGTGGGTACAGTAGCCCAGAAAGATCCTGATACTGAGAACCCTGCATTTGAAGACCTTCACAATATCGGAACCATAGGGCAAATAGTTAAGCTTCTTGAAATGCCAGACGGTTCTACTACGGCGATAATCCAGGGACGGAAAAGGATGGTACTTAACGAGCTGATCTCGAATGACCCCTATTTTATAGCCAGGGTAAAAACAATACCTGAAATTAAACCTGAGATCTCAAGTAAGGATTTTGATGCCATTGTCGGCTCCCTGAAAGATTTGTCGCTCAAGATAATTAAAATCAATCCAAACATTAGCCCGGAAGCCTCCTTTGCAATCAAAAATATTGAGAACAATACCTATCTTATTAATTTCATCTGCTCCAATACCGACATTAAGGTTCAGGACAAACAAAAATTACTTGAAATAAATAGTCTGCGCGACAGAGGGTTTATACTTCTCGAGTTTCTGGTTCAGGAGATTCAGGTACTTGAACTAAAAAATGAACTGCAATCGAAAGTAAAAATCGACCTTGATCAGCAACAACGTGAATTCCTGCTGCACCAACAGATGAAGACTATTCAGAACGAGCTTGGTGGTAATCCAATTGAAAAGGAGATTGAGGAATACAGGAAAAAGGCTGAGACAAAAAAATGGGCCGGTGATGTCAAAAAAGTATTCGACAAGGAATTGGATAAGCTTCATCGTCTCAATCCTGCAGCTGCAGAGTACTCCGTCCAGGTTAATTATATTCAGACTCTTCTGGACCTTCCATGGGGCTTTTGTACTGAAGATAATCTCGATCTTAATAATGCACGGCGGGTGCTCGACAACGATCATTTCGGCCTCGAAGAGGTAAAGGAGAGGATTCTCGAACATCTGGCTGTACTTAAACTTAAAGGCGATCTGAAATCTCCGATTCTTTGCCTTTACGGGCCTCCCGGAGTAGGTAAAACTTCACTGGGAAGATCGGTTGCCAAAGCACTTGACAGAAAGTATGTCAGAATGTCACTCGGGGGATTGCATGATGAAGCAGAAATAAGAGGCCATAGAAAAACATACATCGGGGCAATGCCTGGCCGTATAATACAGAATATCAAAAGAGCCGGCGCATCGAACCCGGTTTTTATCCTCGATGAGATAGATAAAGTCGGACAGGATTTCAGAGGCGATCCTTCATCTGCCCTTCTGGAAGTCCTTGATCCTGAACAGAACAGTACATTTTTCGATAACTTTCTGGAAATGGAATACGACCTGTCAAAAGTGCTGTTCATTGCAACTGCAAATAACTTGTCAACTATAAGCCCGGCCTTAAGGGACAGAATGGAGCTTATTGAAATAACCGGCTATCTCGTCGAAGAGAAACTGGAGATAGCAAAATGGCATCTTCTTCCAAAGCAGCTTGAAAATCATGGCGTTAAGGCAGGACAACTGACTATTGACAAAAAAGTAATGGAGTTGTTGATCGATAAATATACCAGAGAATCAGGTGTAAGGGAGCTTGATAAAAAAATTGCCAAAATTATAAGGGTCACTGCCAAGAATATCGCATCAGGGACTGATTATGATCCTGCTTTCTCGTCAGCTACTCTCGAAGAGGTAATGGGACCTCCGAAATATGTCCGCGATTTATATGCAGGAAATGATCAGGCAGGTGTTGTCACAGGCATTGCCTGGACGGCTGCCGGAGGTGAGATACTCTTTGTTGAGACCAGTCTGAGCAGAGGTTCAGGCAAGCTGACTCTTACGGGTAACCTTGGTGAGGTAATGAAAGAATCGGCAGTCATAGCCCTTGAATACCTGAAATCAAATGCAGATATGCTGGAATTACCCGATAATTTCTCTGAAAAGTGGAATATTCATATTCATGTACCTGAAGGTGCAATACCAAAAGACGGACCATCTGCCGGAATAACAATGGCTTCTTCAATTGCATCGGCTTTTACCCAAAGGAAGGTGAAGAAATACCTCGCTATGACTGGTGAAATAACCCTGAGGGGAAAAATACTTCCGGTAGGAGGTATTAAGGAAAAGATTCTTGCTGCAAAAAGAGCAAGTATAAAGGAGATAATCGTATCGGAAGAAAACAGAAAGGATGTTGAAAATATAAAGGATATATATATCAAAGGATTGAAATTCCATTATGTAGAGACCATTATGGAAGTATTGGAACTGTCCCTCCTGAAACAAAAGGTAAAGAATCCAAAAAAAATATCATTTGAATGAAGAAAATTGCAGTTTTCCCTGGATCCTTTGATCCATTTACCATCGGGCATGAAGGAGTTATCAGAAGAGCACTCAGCCTGTTTGATGAAATCATTATTTCAGTCGGAGCTAATGCGCTTAAGAAAAGTTTTTATTCGCTCAATGTCAGAAAAGAGATGATCAGCAAAGTTTTTCAAAATGATCCTAGGATCAGAGTAGACCATTACGAAGGACTTACCGTGGATTATTGCAGAAAGAAAGGTGCAAAATACCTCCTCAGAGGACTCAGAACTGCGGCCGACTTTGAATTTGAAAGAGCTATTGCACAGGTAAATAAAGTCATGGCACCTGATGTTGAATCAGTGTTTCTCCTGACCATACCGGAACATACTCACATAAATTCAACAATTGTACGAGATATTATAAGGAGCGGAGGCGATGCTTCCAGGTTTGTTCCTTCAGCAATAAACCTTAAAGATTATAAGGGAGAAGAAATTTAAGGATTTCAAAAAACAAACATCAGGTTCTCAGAATTGAGGCATTAATAAGTTCCATCAGCGACAACCAGGCTGTGCTCTTGATCTTGCTTAATTCATCCGGTGATAGCCATTCAACCTTTGTAATACCTTCGTCAATCTGCGGTTCAATAACCATTGTGCCATCATATTCCATAAGAAACCAGTTGGTTTTTTTAAGGTATGATATACCTTCCCAGCTATAAGTATGGAAGCTTGGTTGAAGGGATTTGATAATAGAATGTCCACTGATTCCGCACTCTTCATGAACTTCCCTTAAAGCACATGCCTCAGGCTCTTCTCCCGGTTCAATATGTCCCTTGGGAAGATCGAGTTTACCTTTTTTTTCAATAAAAAGATATTTCCCTGAAGTATGTTTTACCAGACCACCGGCAGCACCAACTTCAGTAAAGTATATTCTGAAGATCTTCCAGATATGCTTTATATTGGTACCATAAACATTAATTGAAGATATAGTGTTATCTGCCTGAAAATCAGAGATTATTTTATAAAGTTCACTCGTGGCATAGAATTTATGGAATAACCCGTATTTTTGTAGGCGGTCAGGTTCGGAGCTGATCAGGATGAATCTGTCTTCAAAATGAACTTTATACATATTCAAATGGAGAATAGTGCAATAAAAGTAGCTGAATATCTTTTACAAATTAAAGCAATTAAATTGCAACCGTCAAATCCTTTCACCTGGGCATCAGGGTGGAAATCGCCCATTTATTGTGATAACCGAAAAACTCTCTCGTTTCCTGAGGTCCGGTCATTTATCAGAGACTCCTTTGCTGACGTGGTCAGAAAGCTTTATCCTCAAGCTGAAATGATCGCCGGTGTTGCTACGGGAGCTATAGCACACGGTGCTCTTACAGCTGATAAGCTGGGATTACCATTTATTTATGTTAGGTCCGGAGCAAAAGAACATGGTTTAGGAAATCAAATCGAGGGTTATTATGAACCAGGTCAGAAAGTCGTTGTCATTGAGGATCTTATTTCAACAGGAGGCAGTAGCCTTAGTGCTGTCAGAGCAATCAGGGGAGCAGGTTGTGAAGTGCTGGGTATGGTTGCGATATTTACCTATGAATTTAAAAAAGCTGCTGAGGGATTTTCAACTGAAAAATGTTCCTTACATACACTCAGCAACTACAGTGCTCTTATTGAAACAGCAGTAAAATCAGGGTATATCAGCCAGCATGAAATAGAAACGCTGAAGCAATGGAGAGTCGATCCCTCAGTTTGGGGAACTAAATAATGAATTTTATGGCTGAAGTATCTAAATTCGAGAGCAGGGCAGGCAGCCTGACAAGCAGTGCAAAAGAGGTTTTTGATTTTGTGACAGATATCAGGAACTTTCAGCGATTCGTTCCTGCCGGTTCCATAAATAGCCTGCAAGTTGAAAAGGAAACATGCAGTTTCCAGATTCCACCTGTTGGAAGTGTAAAGTTCCGGCTTTCTGAAAAAGAACCCTACAATAAAGTTGTCTTTTCGGGGAATGCATTAAATACAAATGATTTTTCATTGTTTCTCAATATTAAAAGCAGTGACACCAGTCATACTGAGGTCCGCCTGATCCTCAATGCTGAAATGAATCCGATATTGAAAATGATGGCTGCCAGGCCTATTGCCCGGTTCCTCGAAACACTTATTGATGAGATGGAAAAGTTCAAAGGATGGAATGATACTAAGGCATGAAATCAACCTCTTTAAAAGAGAATTCATGAATGTTTGCCCACTGGTCCTCAATCTGTAACCGACCGGAACCTGTTATCGATATTATGCGACCAGAAAAAATTCCGGTGTCGTTCTTATAGTTATGCCACTCCTTAAATCTGTAAAGAGAAGAAATATAATCACTTCCGATTTCAGCTCGTTTACCTGATAACAGCTGCTTATATCTTATATCAATGTCGGCAGCCAGTTGCGTGAGACAGATGCCCAGATCATAATCATTACCTGTTAACAACCTGAGGGAGATTGGATTAGGGGCATCGCTCAGGAATTTTACCTGGTTAATATTAAGACCGATTCCTGCAATTGTACTTTCAATTGTCTGTCCTATGACAGAGCTTTCAATAAGGATACCTGCTATTTTGTCATCATTTACATAAATGTCGTTGGGCCACTTTATTGTACAAACCGGAATATGCCTTCTCAGAAAATCGCATATTCCGAGAGAAAGGGTCATTGAAATGATAAACTGCTCCTCAGGAATTATCATTGAAGGAAATAATATAATACTGATCAACAGATTCTTACCATCTTCACTTTCCCATTTGTTTCCCATTTGTCCTTTACCTGCCGACTGGTAATTTGTATAAATGACCGCACCCTCTGGCAGATTTTCGTTCCTTAACAGTTGAGCAGCATATGTATTAGTGGATGGCAGATTCTTGCAAAATATAAATTTAGAGCCTATTATCATGATTAGTAAATAGTTATATACTAAAATTAATTGTAATTCTTTGATTTTGTTTCAGCTTCCGGATTTGGCATTGAAATTGTAAAAAGAGGATAATGTCTACAAAAATACGGATAAAAGTTTGTACTTTTGCGACTTGATGTATAACTGGTAATTATTGATGAAGAAGAGATCAGATGGAACTGAATTACTCCTGGGAAATATTATAAAGGGGATATTTGAAAAAAAAGGGCAAAATGTTCTGAAAATTGATTTAAGAAAGCTTGAAAACAGGATAACAGATTATTTTATTATTTGTCATGGTTCTTCTGTCACACAGGTTGATTCTATATGCGATTCTGTAGATGATACTGTCAGAATGGGAACAGGTGAAAAGCCTTTACATGTGGAGGGGCTTGACAATTGCTTCTGGGTACTTTTAGATTATGGGAATGTGATTGTCCATATCTTCCTCGATGAGTACAGAAATTTTTACAGCCTTGAGTCTTTATGGGCTGATGCCAACATTAAAGCAATGAAAGATAACATACAGTAAGTTAATTATTTATGGCCGAAAATAGCAACAATAATCAGGGATCTGAAAAGAAACCTGACACAAATTTAAAACCAAAATTTAATTCCAACTGGATTTTTGCAATACTTGCTTTCTCCATTATTGCAATTCAGTTAATTTATGGAGGGAAGTCGTCACCTAAAGCTTTGACAAGTGATATTAAGCAAATGATTTTAAATCGTGACATTGAAAAAATCACTGTTATCAATAAAGAACAAGCTGAAATATTTCTGACAAAAAAGGCTCTTGAATCCGGCAGATACCCGAATTTACCAAAAAACGGAGGAGGTATGGGATTGGGGGCGCTGAAGCCAAACTATACATATAATATAGGTGACATAAGCAGTTTTGAACCATTTATCCTCGAAGAACAAAAAAATGCAGGATATACTGAAAAAGAGATCATCTATCCTAACTATGATACCCGGCATAACTACCTGGGTGAGATACTTGGTTGGACCCTGCCTTTCATATTTTTGATTGTTTTATGGATGTTTCTGATGAGAAGAATGTCTGGTGGTGGCGCCGGAGGAGCAGGAGGTATATTCAGTGTGGGTAAGTCAAGAGCACAGATCTTCGATAAAGACACCAATGTTAAACTGAACTTCAATGATGTAGCCGGTCTGGAAGAAGCAAAAACAGAAGTGATGGAGATCGTTGATTTCCTGAAGAACCCAAAAAAATACACACAGCTGGGAGGTAAAATACCAAAAGGAGCACTGCTTATTGGACCTCCCGGTACCGGCAAGACTCTGCTTGCCAAAGCTGTTGCAGGTGAAGCAAACGTCCCGTTTTTTTCAATTTCCGGATCTGATTTTGTTGAGATGTTCGTAGGTGTGGGAGCTTCAAGGGTCAGAGATCTTTTTAAGCAGGCTAAGGAAAAGGCCCCCTGTATTGTTTTTATCGACGAGATTGATGCTGTTGGCCGTGCAAGAGGACGAAATGTCAATTTCGGATCGAATGATGAACGTGAAAATACTCTTAATCAGCTTCTTACCGAGATGGACGGTTTCGGAACAAATATGGGAGTTATAATTCTTGCCGCAACAAACAGGGCTGATATACTCGACAGGGCTCTTCTTCGCGCAGGTAGGTTTGACCGTCAGATACATGTTGAACTACCCGATATTAGTGAACGGGAGGCAATATTTAAAGTTCATCTCCGGCCAATAAAACTTGAGAAGGGTTTCGATATAGCATTTCTGGCTAAACAAACGCCCGGCTTTTCAGGTGCTGATATTGCCAATGTATGTAATGAATCTGCACTTATTGCTGCAAGAAAAAACAAAACTGTTGTTGAAAAGCAGGATTTTCTCGATGCCGTCGATCGTATTGTAGGAGGTCTTGAAAGAAAAAGCAAGATCATTTCAATGGTTGAGAAGAAGACAATTGCATATCATGAAGCCGGTCATGCCACCGCCAGCTGGATGCTTGAACATGCAAGTCCCCTGCTAAAGGTCACTATTATCCCGAGGGGAAGAGCACTTGGTGCTGCCTGGTACCTCCCGGAGGAAAGACAGATAACCACCCGTGAGCAGTTACTTGATGAGATGGCTTATGCATTGGGCGGCAGAGCTGCTGAACAGCTTGTTTTTGGCAAGATATCCACCGGTGCACTTAGCGACCTCGAAAAAATCACAAAACAGGCTTATGCTATGGTCTCTTATTTCGGAATGAGCGAGAAAGTTGGTAATGTAAGTTTCTATGATTCATCAGGGCAGACCGATTTCGGATTCACAAAACCTTATAGTGAGAAAACAGCTGAGATCATCGACCAGGAGGTTAAACAGATTATTGAAGAGTCGTACCTGAGAGCTCAGGATATTCTTAAAAAGAATATTAAAGGACTTACCGAACTGGCTGAGCTTCTTCTTGAGAAAGAGGTTATTTTCAGCGAAGATCTTGAAAGGATTTTTGGAAAGAGGAAAGCAGATCTGTTGAAAGAAGAAAGAGAAGCTCTATCAAAACAGCCAGCTGTTGGGAAAGACATTAATGGAGAAGGTGTTAAGGGAGAAAATACTCCAAAAAAACCGGAGGAAAAGATAAAAACCAGATTCAAAGAAAAAGATCCCCTAAAGGAGAAAAGGAATCCCGAAAAAGTAATAAAGAAAGAAAAGGAACAAAAGGAAAAAGATAAAAGATAACCATCTTGAGTAACTTCTTCAGACGGACATTAACGGGGATTTGGATAGTGACATTCGTAATGGGAGGCTTCTGGCTCCATCCGGTGTCTTTTTTTATTACAGGACTGATAATACTTGTCGGAACACAATATGAGTATTATCTGATGATAAGAAATAATGGAGTGCATCCGCAAATGGTAAATGGTATTGTTTTAGGAGTGACAGTTTATACCATATCAACACTTATCGCTGCCGGAATGATTCCAAAGAACTCCTGTCTGGCACTTTTACCAATGATATCCTTAATAATGGTAATTGAACTTTACAGGAAACAGCAGAAACCGTTTGAATCATTGGCACATACTTTTTTTTCGGTAGTTTATACCGGAATACCGTTCTCATTGTTTCCTTTTTCAGCTTTCTCAAGAACAGGTCTCGATTCATTGCTTCCTCATGGCAACATAATTTTTTCGCCCGGTATAATTGTTGGGTTCTTCATTCTTCTTTGGGCAAATGATACAGGAGCTTATCTGACCGGTATCTCGTTTGGACGTCACAGGTTAATGGAAAGGATCTCTCCTAAAAAATCATGGGAAGGCTTTTTCGGCGGAGCTGTAATTGCAATAGTTGCAGCATGGCTGCTTTCAGGATGGCTAGGGGTTGTTGATACAACCGGATGGATAATAATTGCAGTAATTATTTCATTGGCTGGCACTTACGGTGATCTCATTGAATCAATGCTTAAAAGAAGCCTGGGGGTGAAAGACTCTGGTTCAATTATGCCCGGACATGGAGGGTTTCTCGATCGCTTCGACAGCACAATAATATCTTTCCCCCTGGTATATCTTTTTATTTCACTTTTTGGATGATTGACAGGACTTGATTAGTTTTGTGCAAATTTTTCGGAATGAGTATTCATAAGGAAGGATATAAGATTTTAACTGTTGGTTTTGTCATATTACTGATCCTTAATATTTTAGTTGGTATTATATGGTCAGATAATGTTCTAGTCCGATGGACATTTCTCTTTTTGTCTGTTTTACTTTATGTTTTTATCCTTTTTTTCTTCCGTCTTCCGGTAAGGAAACTCGATCCGGATCCGGGTCTTGTATATGCACCTGCTGATGGGAAAGTTGTTGTAATAGAAGAGACACTTGAAATGGAATATTTTAAGGATACCCGCCTTCAGATTTCGATTTTTATGTCTCCTTTCAACGTTCATAGCAACAGATATCCGGTTTCGGGTCGTGTAAAATATGTAAGTTACCATCCGGGGCATTATATGGTTGCATGGCATCCGAAATCTTCGGAATTGAATGAAAGGAGCTCAATAGTTATAGAGACTAAAGGGGGTGAAGAAATACTTATAAGACAGATTGCCGGAGCAATAGCCCGTCGAATAGTGACATACGCAAAAGAGGGTCAGGATGTTATGCAGGGAGACGAACTGGGATTTATTAAATTTGGATCGAGAGTCGATGTTTTCTTACCATTAGGGACAGAAATTGAAATACCGATCCTGCAACAGGTAAAGGCCAATAAAAGTATTATTGCCAAGATCTGAAAAACAGTATTACCATGAGCAGAAAAGATGACAGAATAATTGATATTACAGGCAATGTAAAATGGATTGGAGTTCTTGACTATGACATCCGGACATTTGATATTGTGATGCATACGGATCATGGCACAACCTATAATTCATATTTTATAAATGCTGAAAAAAAAGCATTGATTGATGTTGCTAAAGAAAAATTCATTGAGGTTTATCTGAAAAAGCTACGTTCTGTTACGAATCCTGAAGAGATTCAATACATTATTCTTGATCATACGGAGCCTGACCATTCAGGTAGTCTTCGGCTTCTCCTTGACATTGCTCCCTCAGCAACAGTTGTCGGCAGCGGAAATGCTATCAGATACCTTGAAGATATTGTAAACAAGCCCTTCAAATCACTTGTAGTTAAGGACGGTGATACCCTCGACCTGGGGAACAAAACATTAAAATTCATTTCTGCACCTAATCTTCACTGGCCTGATTCTATATATACTTATCTTGAGGAAGATAAGGTTTTGTTTACCTGTGACTCCTTTGGAGCCCATTACTGTGATTATGAAATGAACAGTAAACTCACAGAAGAATACCTTGTCACTTATAAATATTACTTTGATATTATCCTGAAACCTTTCAGCAGGTTTATGGTAAAAGCTATTGAAAAGATCAAACCGCTGGAAATTGAAGTGATTTGTCCGGGACATGGTCCGGTTCACCGCGAAAATCTCAGGAAAATAGTTGATATTACCGAAAAGTATGCCAGGGAATATGTTCAACTTACTGCTTCTAAACCGGATAAAAATGTGCTTATAACCTATGTATCAGCATATGGCTATACAAAAGAGGCAGCAGGATATATTGCCTCCGGTATTCTTGAGACCAAAGATATGGAGGTGGATATTACAGATATTGAAATTATCTCTTTGGAAGAATTAGAAACAAAATTGATTAAAGCTGATGCCGTTCTTATTGGCTCACCGACAATTAATCAAAATACATTACTTCCTGTATATAAATTATTTTCCCTTATCAATCCATTGAGGGACAAAGGTAAAACAGGAGGTGCTTTCGGATCGTACGGATGGAGCGGAGAGGCTCCCAAAATTATCCTCGAAAATTTAAGGAATCTAAAACTTAAGGTTTTTGACGAACCGGCAGCTTTTAAATTTGCACCAGGTGGTGAAAAAAAAGCTGCTCTGGTTGAATTCGGAAGGAAATTTGCACAGAAGATACTTGAGAATTGTTCTGATACAAAAAATCCCGGCATTTAGCCGGGATCCTTTTTTTGATTTACGAAATCTTAACCTGTCTGGTGATTTTATTTTTTTCCTCTTCCACCTTTGGAAATCCTACGGATAAAATACCGTCCTTATAATTTGCTTCAATCTTTTCTTTGCTGACATTCTCAGGAATCTGGAAACTTCTGCAGAAAGATGAATAGCTGAACTCTTTTCTCTTATAACCGTCTTTATTTTCCTCAGTCTCATTTTTGGTTTCGGATGAGATTGTAAGAACATCTTCATTGATGTCAATCTTCAGTTCTTTCTTGTCAATTCCCGGAACAGCCAGATCAAGAGTGAATTTTTTATCATCTTCCCTGATGTTTACAGCCGGCATTGAACTGCTTCTGCTGGTTAATACGGGGAAAAAATCGTCATCAAAAAAATTAGGCATGTAAAAGGGCCTGAAACTTCTTTTTGTAATTGTTGGTAACATGGCTTTGTCCTCCTGTTATTTTAAGTTAAACATATTTTAATCGTTACATACCAATATTTTCAATTTCTGTTCCAAATTCAATTAACAGACATAATGGCGCAATTTTAATATGACAAACAGACAATATGGCAGTATGATTCTCAGGGAAAGTGCTTTGTGAATCTTTGAGTGTCACCAAGAAACACAAAGTCAGAGCATTAAAATCAAATTGATAATAGTAGAATACTATTTGGAAATATGCTAAGTATAAATTGATTTTTAGGGAATTCCGAAAATTTAATTTAGGTTTGTATAAAGAAAATCCTGTTCAATGAAAGCCACATTAAGAAACATCCTGATCTTTTTTGCGATCCTGCTTTTTCTGGCTGCCCTGTGGTATTTCCGTAGTATCGTGGTTTACATACTTGTTTCAGGAGTTTTGTCAATTATGGGGCGGCCTCTGGTTGATCTGTTCTGCAGGATAAGAATAAAAAAATGGGGTTTCCCACGGGCGCTAAGTGCTCTGATAACACTGTTAATTATCTGGGGATTTTTCATTTTGTTTTTTATCATTTTCGTTCCATTGGTCACAAAACAGATAAATTATTTTTCGACAATCGATAGTGAAAAGATTGTACAGTTTATTGAGGGACCGATTAATAAGGTGGAAAACATTTTCAGGAGTTTCAACAGGAATATTACGAATGAAATATCAATTAAGGATTACATAATTACAAAAGTGTCGGGAGTGCTCAGTATTAAGATGATACAGAATTTTCTGGGATCATTGATCGGCATTCTTGGTAATATTGTCGTAGCTATATTCTCAATAACATTCATAACCTTTTTCTTTCTTAAAGACCAGCATCTGTTTTTCGATTCAATACTGATGTGGATTCCTGACAAATATGTAGATAATGTGACCCGGGCGCTCAATTCAATAAAAAATCTTCTTACCAGGTATTTCATCGGGATAGTGATTCAGAGTACATGTATTATGATACTGGTAGATGTGGGAATGACGATTGTGGGGATTGATTTTCAACAGGCTCTTGTTATGGGGCTTATACTGGGTATATTAAATGTAATTCCATATGTGGGGCCATGGCTTGGGCTGTTCATAGCAATTATAATGGGTGTTGCATCACATATAAATCAGGATTTTACAACAGTTGTAGTTCCTCTTGTGTATTATATGATAATAGTTGAAGCTATTACCCATATGATTGATAATGTTGTATTTCAGCCCATTATTTTTTCAAACAGCGTTAAAGCACATCCACTTGAGATTTTTGTAGTGGTGCTGGCTGCGGGTTTTGCAGCCGGTATTCCCGGAATGATTTTAGGTATACCAGCCTATACTGTTTTGAGAGTTTTTGCAAGGGAGTTTTTTTACGGTTTCAAAGCAATTCAAAAGTTAACCTCCGGTTTGTCAGACCAAAACTTAGATGTACAAATACATGTTCATGCTTCAAAAGATACTGACATTGGCCAGGATACTATTTCTCCAAAAATAGCAGTCAGACAAAAGACTCATAGGAAAATAAAACCGGAATAAAGACCTGGAAAATGAGCTTATTATTTCTCAAAATGAACAGGTTGTTCCATTTTTACTATGACGGTTTCAGGAACATGTCATGGTGGGGGAAAAAAGTATGGATAATCATCATTATCAAACTGTTTATTATGTTTGCTATTCTAAAGATTTTCTTCTTCCCGGATTTTCTTAAGAAGAAATACGATACAGATAAACAGAGGAGCGAATATGTTTTGGATCAATTAATTAACTCAACTGATAAATATGATTGAAAACATCGATTTGACCCTTGTGGACTGGTCGAGAGCTCAATTTGCTCTTACAGCTATTTATCATTGGCTGTTTGTTCCCCTGACCCTTGGTTTATCTTTTTTAATCGCAATTATGGAGACCATTTATGTGCGGACGGGCGATGAGGATTGGAAACGGCTTACACGATTCTGGATGACGCTTTTTGGTATTAACTTCGCCATTGGAATCGCCACAGGGATCATCCTTGAATTTGAGTTTGGGACTAATTGGTCGAACTACTCCTGGTTTGTCGGAGATATCTTCGGTGCTCCATTGGCTGTGGAGGGCATCCTGGCCTTTTTTCTCGAATCAACTTTTGTTGCGGTGATGTTCTTCGGCTGGAACAAAGTAAGTAAAAAGTTCCATCTGGCATCAACATGGCTTGTGGCGATCGGAGCAAGCCTGTCAGCATTATGGATCCTTGTGGCAAATGCATGGATGGAAAATCCTGTGGGTATGATCTTTAATCCTGAAACAGCCCGAAATGAGATGGTCAGCTTCCAGGCGGTACTTTTTAACGAGGTTGCCCCTATTAAATTCCTTCACACAATCTCATCAGGATTCCTGCTTGCTTCAATGTTTGTACTTGGAATCAGCTCGTGGTATCTTATAAGGAAAAGGGAAGAACTTCTGGCAAAAAGAAGTATTCTTATAGCAGGAATTTTCGGCCTTTTATCTTCGCTGCTCGTAGCAAGTACGGGCGATTCAACAGCCAGAACTCTGGCCAGGATACAACCAGTAAAATTTTCAGCTTTTGAAGCTCTGTATGAAGGAAAACAAAATGCGGGTCTGGTAGTCATGGGGATATTAAAAGATTCTGAGAGAAAAATCGGAGAAAAAAATATAAAAGATTTTGTCTTCAGGATAGAGATACCGGATTTCCTTTCTGTAATGACGGGAGGCGACAGAAATGTTTATGTGCCTGGAATTAATGACCACATATCAGGTAATACAAGTAAAGGAATCCTGTCGGTCGCAGATAAAAAAGGGAGAGGACAGTTTGCAAAAGAGGTTCTGACTGATTACAAGAGGGCCCGGATGCTTAATGATACTGTGCAGATGGAGGTGATAAAGGGAATGTTCAAAAACAAGGATTTCAGGGATAACTATTTCAGTTATTTTGGCTATGCATTTCTTAAATCCCCTGAAGATGCTATACCAAATGTTTCAGTTGCATTTTATTCATTTCACCTGATGGTATTTATGGGTTTTTTCTTCATGCTGATTTTTATCCTGGCTATCTATTATCTTTTCAGAGGTACCCTTGTAAAGAACAGGTGGTTCCTTTGGATTGCTCTGTTTTCGTTACCTCTTCCGTATATTGCCGGAGAATTGGGTTGGGTTCTGACGGAAATGGGTCGTCAGCCATGGATAATTCAGGATCTTATGCCGGTATCAGTTGCTGTGTCACAGATAGGCGCAGGTTCGGTTATGACAACTTTTTTCATGTTTGCAGTCCTTTTTACTGTATTGCTTGTTGCTGAGATTTCAATCATGGTTAAGCAGATCAAAACAGGTCCAAAACATTAAGAGGAATATAATATGACTTCAATGATATCACATCTGTTTCTGCAGCACTACTGGTGGATAATTGTCTCAATGCTTGCCGGGCTTCTTGTGTTCCTGATGTTTGTTCAGGGAGGACAATCATTCATCTTTTCCCTCCCTAAAAACGATCTTCAGAAAACAATGATAATTAATACAATGGGGAGGAAATGGGAATTCACCTTCACCACCCTGGTCACCTTCGGGGGTGCATTTTTTGCTTCCTTTCCGCTTTTTTATGCTTCCAGCTTCGGGGGTGCATACTGGGTTTGGATAGCTATCCTGTTTAGTTTTATCATTCAGGCAATTTCTTATGAATACAGATCAAAACCAGCCAATATTTATGGTCAAAGAACATTCGATATTTTCCTTTTCCTGAATGGCTCTTTGGGTCCATTCCTTATCGGAACAGCGGTTGCCACTTTCTTTACCGGTTCAAAATTCAGTCTGAATAATATGAATCAGGTGCAATGGGCTACCTCATGGCATGGTCTGGAAGCTTTGTTAAATATCCGGAACCTGTCACTCGGTTTTGCAGTACTATTCCTGGCAAGGATAAACGGTCTGTTATATATTATTAATTCGATTGAGGATGAGGAACTTATTATCAGATCTCGGAAAAGACTTATTATGAATTCCATTATCTTTCTCCTCTTCTTCCTGTTCTTCATAGTTACATTATTACTATCATCGGGATTTGCCGCTGATCCCGTGACAGGACTGGTAACTATGGAGAAATTTAAGTACCTTAATAATCTGATCCAGATGCCATTGGTATTGATTCTGTTTCTGCTTGGGGTTGCTGGTGTACTGTATGGAATAGGAATATCGGGCTTAAAAAGAGGTATGAAGGGGATCTGGTTCTCAGGAACAGGGACAGTTCTTGCAGTATTTTCGCTGTTTCTGACCGCAGGATTTAATGGAACTTCCTTTTATCCGTCATCCTATGATCTGCAGAGTTCTCTGACAATCCGGAACGCATCATCGAGCCAGTTCACGCTCAATACCATGATGTATGTTTCATTTCTGATACCTTTTATTATAGCATATATCTGGTACGCATGGAAGTCAATAAGTAACAAAAAGATTACCGAAGATGAAATGAAATCGGATGAACATGTATATTAGGCGACAGGCTGCAGGCACCAGGATTCAATACATGACACCTGACACCTATTTACCAGATAATAATTCAACCGACAATAAGACATTAAGACAATAAGACATTAAGACAATAAGACATTAAAACAATGTATATACCACAAATTCTTCAATACCTTATCTGGCCGGCATTCATTATCATCAGCTGGGTTGTAATAAAAATCGGGTTATCATATTATGAAAAGAAATTTCCTGCTGAGAACAAAACAACTGAAAAATCCTAGTAGGTTTGTAAACTGAAATAATTCATTTTTAATGGACATTCTGCCTTTAAAATCCTGGCTTCATGGGTTTGATAACTTCCCTTTTATTATTGCCGGACCTTTCAGTGCAGAAAGTGGAGATCAATTGTCAGAAGAGAATTGAGAGGAAGGAAGCGATGATGTAAAATGGAATAATCAGTGGAGCTGCTCCGATTCCGAAAAATACCAATGAGATTATAACCATTCCTGCAAGAATATATCTTCCCTCATTACCTTTAAACTTCAGATTTATGATTTTCAATGAGAGTAAATTTATCCGGCTGACCATCAGCAGGGAGAGAACAATTGTGAATATATCCAATGCAACCGGAGACCCGGTGAATGATTTTAAAAGTGAGGAATCAGAGTAATTTGCAGCAATAACCACGGATATCACAGCAAGTCCATTTGCAGGGGTTGGCAATCCCTTGAAGGATGTTGTTTGGGTAGTGTCGATATTGAATTTTGCCAGCCGCAGAGCTGCACAGACAGGCATTATAACAGGTATCAGGGAATATATCCAAATTACAACTATTTGGCCTTCAGGGGTTGATGGTGGGATTGGAATTACACTATCCACTATAAGGTGATAAATTATGAGAGCAGGTGCAACTCCAAAGCTTACGACATCAGCGAGGCTGTCTAGTTCTTTTCCGAGTTGAGAATATGCTTTAAGTAATCTCGCAGAAAAACCATCAAAAAAATCAAATATCATAGCTGCCAGGATAAACCAGGAAGCGGTAATCAGATCTCCTGTTGAAGCAAAAATAATTGCGATGAATCCTGCTGCCAGATTAAGTGAAGTGATCAGGTTTGGAATATGTCTCATTTTTTGTTGAATGGTAAAATTATTGAGGAGGAGAGCAAAATTAAGATAAATTTCACTAAAAATGGCAAAAGCAGGTGCTGATTTGCAATCCTCTTTTAAATCGCTGACCTTGATTTGACTTAATAACCAACTTAATACATCCGGCAAGGATTTAAAAATCTGAACCGGAGGTCTTTTGGTCTTTTTTGTTAGATTTGCAGTAATTAACATTGTTCAGATGATCAGTTTCATGAACGTTAAAATTGCCGTTGACTTTGATGGCACCATTGTTGAACACGAATATCCCGGAATAGGGAAGGAGAAACTTTTTGCATTTCAGACACTGAAAGAGCTTGAAAAAATGGGAGCACGCCTGATCCTGTGGACCATCAGAACAGGAAAAGAACTTGACGAAGCTGTGGAGTACTGTCGGAAGAATGGCATTGAATTTTATGCTGTAAATAAAAATTACCCCGAAGAGATTTTCGATGAAACTGTCAGCAGGAAGATTGATGCAGATATATTTATTGATGACAAAATTGTCGGAGGATTCCCTGGCTGGAGTGAAATATGGCAAATGCTGGTTCCTTTTGACCTCCACCAGAAAGAGATGGAAAAACAAATAGCTAAAGCAAGAAAGAATAATTTGAGACGGTTGTTTGGAAGAAAAGAAAAAGCTGATGAGAACTGATTATGCCAGATATATACTTTCAATCACTTTCATGCTCCTGTTAACATGGACTATATCATGTTCGGGACGATCCGGGAGGATCAAAGCTGAAGGTAATGAACCGGTTATTGATGCAAATGAGGTATCTTCTGCCATGTTAATAAAGATGATATCTCCTGCAGAAAATTCGGAGTATAAACTCAGAGACCAGGTCAAGGTGACTCTGGCCCCGGACGGGAATGATAAATCACCTGATTCAGTGAAAATATTTTTTGATGGGAAGATTGTTACAGTTTTGAAATCAGTACCATGGGAATATTCAATTCCTTCTTCCAGGACAACCACTACAGGCAGAAAATCGGTGAAGGCTGTTGCATATAAGAACAATAAGACACAGGCTATAACGCGCTTCATAATTATTTACTCAGATGTTATCCCAAAGAGAAACGGGTTTAAGGTGATCAATTCTTATCCTCACGACAGTGAGGCATTTACCCAGGGGCTATTCTATGATAAAGGTGTTTTGTACGAAGGAACCGGCCAGGAGACCAGTTCGAGCCTGAGGGCAGTCGAACTTGAAACAGGAAAGGTACTAAGGCAGCTTAACCTGGAATCGTCACTTTTCGGAGAAGGGATTACCCTGTTTAAAGACCAGATCTATCAGGTGACCTGGAGGTCAAAAGTTGGGTTCATTTATGATAAATCGACCTTTAAACTGATAAATAAGATCTTTTATCAGACCGAGGGCTGGGGTTTAACAACTTTTAATGACAAAATCGTAATGAGCGACGGCACTGATGTTCTCTATTTTTTTGAACCGGAGATGTTTAATGTGGTCTCAAGGATTGAAGTTTATGATAATGAAAAAAAGGTCGACCAGCTTAATGAACTTGAATATATAAATGGTGAGATATGGGCTAATATATGGCAAAGTGATCTTATCGCAAGAATTGACCCTGCAACAGGTAAAGTAAATTCATATATCGACATGGCGACCATTTTCCCTCAGTCAAAAAGAAGGGAAACAAACTCAGATGTTCTGAACGGTATTGCCTACGATGCTCAGAATAACAGGATTTTTGTGACCGGTAAAAAATGGCCTAAACTATATGAGATCAGTGTCACTGAATGAGCTTTGTTCCATACACAATATTTACGGCTTCAGGAATGATGCTGAATTCAGCAGGAGTATGACCCAGTGTTTCTCCATCAGCCTCTGCATACAACAACGATTCTGAATTGACCTTAATATTATCGCTCCGGTATCCATCAACTTTCGGATGGCTGAGAATAGTACCGTCATATAATATTTTAAGGCTCCTTATTATTTCAATCCTTCCCATTTCTTTGATTACTGTAATATCCAGAAGACCATCATCAGGAAGAGCATCAGGCGTTTGTCGCATACCTCCTCCGCAATATCTGCCGTTTCCTACATTGATGGAAAAAACGCTACAAGTACTCTTCTTTCCATCAATAATAATATCGGCTTTTGTGTTTTTGTATGAGATCAGACTTATTAACAGACTATAAAGATATATTGCTTTGTTGCTTCTTCCTTTATCTTTCTGTTTATTGGTCTTCCTGACAACCACCGCTTCAAATCCAAGCCCGGCTATATTTATAAAATATCTCTTTTCTTTTTCATTACCATAATAATAACTGATAACACCAATATCATGAAGCATCAGTTTACACTCTTTAATTACCTTGACGGCCCCTTCATAAACCAGGGGGATACCGAACATCCGACCCCAGTCGTTACCAGTCCCGACAGGGATCAATCCCATAATAATCTTCTTGGGAGAGCAATACTCCTGTGTAAAAACTCCGTTTACTATCTCATTTAACGTGCCATCACCGCCCACTGATATAAACTTCCTGAATCCTTCCGCAATGGCTCCTCTTGTGAATTCTATTGCCTGCCTTTTTTTTTCTGTAAACTTTATTTTTAGTGGAATATTGTTCTTTTCAAAAAGACCGGAGATCCTGTCCCAGTCCTTTTTGCCTTTCCCGTTCCCTGCATTTGGATTGACAATGGTAAACCATTCTTTCTTTCCGGGATTTTTATTCATTTAATTGTTCTTGTATGGCCCGTAAAGATGTAAATAAATCAGATAAATATAAAATCTGAAGATGTTTATCCCAAAATATTATGAAGTAAGATGCATAAAATCAACAGTTAACACATTTCAGTATTGACCAATCTTATTCTTTTGAAGATATCTTTGTGCAACATTGTGTCTAAGGCATAAAGACTTTAAGAATCACTAAGTCAGTAAATTATGATTTTAAGTGTATTGGGGCTATGTTAATAAAATGTTGAAAACCGCAAAAAAAATGTTTACAATTACATTATTCTCTACCGGTAGCAGTAGTTCATAAATACTAAATTTGAAGCTCAAAATATAACACTAATATTTCAAAAGGAAACCAGATGGGAAGGATCATAGCAATTGCGAATCAGAAGGGAGGGGTAGGCAAAACAACAACGGCAATAAACCTTGCAGCGAGTCTTGCTGCTCTTGAAAAGAAAGTACTTATTGTCGACAGCGATCCCCAGGCAAATGCGACTTCAGGGATAGGCATTGATTCACGTCAGATACGATGTACTATTTACGATTGTCTTATCGATGGGAAAGAACCTAAGGATGCAATGCTTGATTGTGGCATTGAAAACCTTTCAATAATACCATCTAATATCGACCTTGTAGGGGCTGAAATTGAAATGCTAGACCGACCTGGAAGGGAAAAAATACTCAAAGGTGTTCTGAGCAAAATAGAAGGAAATTTTGATTACCTCATTATTGATTGCTCACCGTCACTGGGACTTCTTACCGTGAATGCTCTTACTGCTGCACATTCGGTTATTATACCTGTGCAATGTGAGTATTTTGCACTTGAAGGTCTTGGAAAACTTCTTAATACAATCAAAATAATACAGAATAACCTTAACGTGGATCTTGAGATCGAAGGGTTCCTTCTTACCATGTATGACTCAAGACTCAGGTTGTCTAACCAGGTTGCGGATGAGGTTAACAAACATTTCCAGCAAATGGTCTTTAACACCATAATACAGAGGAATGTTAAGCTTTCGGAAGCACCTAGTTTTGGACAGCCAGCGATTCTGTACGATGCTGATTCAAGGGGAACGGTTAACTACCTGAATCTTGCCAAAGAGCTGATTGAAAAGCAGGACTCAAGGGTAATTAATAGTTGACAGGACTTTTGCAATTACCGGAAATAGTATTTATCATGACAAAGAAAAATGCGTTAGGAAGAGGGCTCGGAGCTTTAATTGATGGTGTTGAAAAAGAGGTTCTTGAAAGAAAAGTAGAGGCCAATCTTGATATTTCAGTGGACTCTATCGATGCAAACCCGTTCCAGCCAAGAACTCATTTTGATAATCAGGCGCTTGAGGAGCTGGCAGCATCGATTAGAAAACTTGGCATAGTTCAGCCGCTTACAGTCAGGGAGACCGGTAACGGAAGATACCAGCTTATTGCTGGCGAAAGACGTCTCAGAGCTGCACGTATGGCTGGCTTGACGCATGTCCCTGGCTTTATCAGAACAGCCGATGATCAGGCTATGCTCGAGCTGGCGCTGGTCGAAAATATTCAGCGTGAAGATCTCGATGCAGTGGAGGTTGCAATAAGTTTTCAGAGGCTCATCGAGGAGTGCAAGTTAACGCAGGAACAATTAAGCGACCGGGTCGGTAAGCAACGATCAACCATTACTAACTATCTTCGTCTGCTCAGACTTCCTGCCGAAATACAGCTTGGGATCAGAAACAAACACCTTATGATGGGTCATGCACGTACCCTTGTTAATATCGAAAACCCAAAGACACAGATTGATGTTTATTATCGTATAATTGACGGGGATCTATCTGTTCGCCAGGCAGAAGAACTGGTCAGACTACTGCAATCTGAAAAAATTAAAGACCCCGCCAGGATCGAAAAAAAGAAGAAGTTGAATGAAGACTTCAATCAGCTTTCTGAACATCTCAACAGGATATTTTCAACCAAAGTTAATTTCAGAATAAACGAACAGGGAAAAGGTAAAATAGTTATCCCATTTGAAAATCCCGAAGAGATGGAACGCATTTTGGGGGTATTTGACAGTCTGAACTCCTGAAAATAATTATCTTTATCGCGTAGTTTTACAGTGCCGGGGGCTAAATACTGGCTTTGATTTATTTTGAGAACAGTCCAGAAAATAATAATTATTCTCATCATGCAACTGTTATGTTCTTACCAGAACATCAATGCACAGGATACTTCTTCTGTATCCCCGCCTGCAAGACGCATGTTTAAAAAAGAACCACTGAAAGCCACAATGCTTGCAGTCGCTTTCCCTGGTCTTGGACAGATTTATAACAGAAAATACTGGAAAATACCCCTTGTTTATGCAGGTTTCGGCGGACTTGTATATAGCCTGGGGTTTAATACCTCATCCTATAATAAACTTATGAAAGCTTATCAGGATTTTACTGATAAAATACCTGGGACAGACAGCTATGTTAAATTAATTACATGGGCTGATCCCTCAGCTTACGACCCTGTTTTGGCTCCTGATACCTATGATCCTTCCAAAGCCTCCTGGGTAAAAGACAGACTGCTGCAGGGAGTTGATTATTATAAGAAATACCGCGATCTTACATACATCGGTATTGCAGCCTGGTACCTGATATCTGTGCTTGATGCGAATGTCGATGCCAGTCTGTTCAATTATGATATTTCTGATAAACTCGATCTTGAGGTTGCACCGGTACAATTACCTGTTCCCGGTTATTCGGGTGCAGGTTTAAATTTGAGTTTGATATTTACATTTTAACGAAAAAAATGACTAATGAAATTTAAAGCTTTACTCCTGACCATTTTTTTAGCAGTCCTGTATGCCAATGCCTCTGCTGTCAACGATACAATAATTTTAAAATCTGATATATATACAGAAAAGATCACAAAAGACCTTGACAGTCTGGTCAACTCATGGTACGTAAAGATGGCTATTAAGAATTTTCCTGAAGAATTTCATAATGACTCTACGGGAACTCAGTATTCGGATTCTGTTTATCGTCAGAGACTGAATAAAATAAATTCAATAATCAGGCTTCCATATAACAGCATAATCAGAAATCACATCCATGTTTATACTGTAAAACAAAGAGATAAGTTCAGCGCAGTTCTGGGACTGAAAGACTATTACTTCCCGATGATAGAGGATATATTCGATTCATACGGTCTGCCAGCCGAGCTGAAATATATGGCTGTTATCGAATCGGCTCTTAACGTCAATGCAGTGTCGAGGGTCGGAGCGACTGGTCTGTGGCAATTCATGTACAGTACCGGAAGAATGTATGGTCTTACAATAAATTCAGTGGTTGATGAAAGGAGGGATCCTGTTAAGTCAACTCATGCTGCAGCAAAGTTTATAAAGGATCTGTACAATATCTATAACGACTGGATTCTTGTTATTGCAGCTTATAACTGTGGTCCGGGAAATGTTAATAAAGCAATACGGAGATCGGGCAACAAAAAAGACTATTGGGAGATTTATTACAGATTACCAAGAGAAACAAGAGGATATATACCCCAGTATGTTGCTGCTGCATATGCAGTTAATTATTACCCCGATCATAATATCAGACCTCTTCCAGTGAATATACCTGTCTCCACCGATACTATTATGGTGAATAAGGATATACATCTTGCCCAAATATCGGAAGTAATAGGTATCCCATTGGGTGAACTAAGGGCATTAAATCCACAGTACAGAACAGGTCTTATTCCCGGTTCATCAAAGCCAATGTCACTCACCTTACCTATGAGCCACCTGGGGGATTTCATCGATCTGAATGATACAATCAGAAGTTATAAACCTGATGTTTATCTCTCCAAAACAAATAAAATTAGCGAACCATCACGTTCAGGTTCAAGTTACCTGCCGCCTGATGTGAAAGGTAAAACAAAACTTATATATACTGTTAAGGATGGGGATAACTTAGGCTTTATTTCTGAATGGTACAGGATTGGATTATCAGACATCAGGTATTGGAACAATATCTATAGGAATACTATCCGGGTAGGCCAGAAACTGGTGATTTACATTGATCCTTCGAGATCTGAATCATATTCGAAGATAGATACAATGTCGTTTGCGGAAAAACAAAAGACTTTAGGGAAAACAGTCCTTCCCTATCCCATTGCCAGTGTACAGCCCGAGGCAGAGGGAGAATATATTACTTATACTGTACGTTATGGCGATACGATCTGGGATATTGTAAAGATGTTTGATAATGTAAGTACAAGTGAAGTTCTTTCGTTAAACAATATAAGTGAGCCTGGTAAAATTCAGGTTGGACAAAAACTAAAAATTAAAAAGAAGAGCTGATCCCGTTTTGAAATATGCGCCCTTTCAGGTCTTTCCTATTATTACTGATCTTTCTGGTCTGTTTTACAGGTCTTTATTATATTTTACCAGGCTATCCCGAATTGCCATCCATCGGGAATTTTATCCCGGAAGATCTGGTACAGGGAATAGTTCCTGAGAGAGTTAATACATTTCCCCCTTCTGCCGGACATTCAGAAGATACTCTTTTTCAGGCTGTTGCTGATACTGCTAATGGTGCTGATTCTATTCTTTTTCCTTCTGAAACAGTTCCTGACAATCCCCTTCAGGAATTTCTTGATTCGCTGAAATATTCAAAGGGACAGTTGAGAATAATGTACTATGGTGATTCGCAAATTGAAGGGGACCGGGTGACTTCTTTTTTACGGCAAACTTTGAGAAAAGGGCACGGAGGGACTGGCCCGGGTTTGTTTCTGCCTCTTATGCCGGTGATGTACACAAAATCAGTTTATATACGATCATCTTCAAACTGGAAAAGGTATAATTATCTTTCATATAAAACCGGGGAAATATCTCACAATAACCTGGGCCCATTTATGGCAGTATGCAGATATATGCCTGAAGGTGAAGAGTCATCCTCCCCTGTAAAAGCCTGGGTAAGGATAGTTCCATCCAGATTCGCAGATAGTACAACTTTTTATTATGATATCCTGAGGATTTTTTACAGAAATATCCGGGATGTTGTAAATGTCGAAGTTACACCAGGTGACTACCCTGTCATTGCAGACACTCTCAAAATAGGCTCCGGATTAAATGAGTTCACTTGTCCTCTTCATAATGCCAAAAACATTCTTATCGTATTCTCAGGAAAGGTTAGCCCCGATATTTTCGGGATAAGTATTGAAAGTAAAACCGGCATAATAGTTGACAATATTGCCCAGAGAGGTAGCGCCGGACTTGAGTTTACCATGGTTGACAAAGAAAATCTGAAGGAAACTTACAGACTACTTTCCCCTGACATGGTAATTCTACAGTATGGGTTGAATATTGTAAAGAATGTAAGGGAGAATTATTCCTATTATGAGAAAGGATTATCGCGTCAATTATCGCTTTTGAAAGAGATATCCCCCGGAACCCGGTTTCTGGTGGTAGGTGTTTCCGACATGGCCACCAGTGAGGGTGATAGTATAAAATCTTATCCCAATATTCCGGCAATAATTGATGCACAAAAGAAGGCTGCAATCGGGTCAGGTGCCGTCTTCTGGGATTCGTATGAAGCAATGGGAGGAAAATCTTCGATCATAAGATGGGTTGAAAGGAAGCCTCCGTTAGCCCAAAATGACTATGTGCATTTTACCAATACCGGTGCTGATACTCTTTCCCGTATGCTGGTATCAGCCTTATTTACTGTCAGGGGGACCGATAAATTGATAGCCTCTGTTGCAACTATTCACAGAGACACGATTCCAGTATCTCAAGTTGATAATGTTTCTGACCAGCAGACCGTAAAAGAAAAAAAAGGATTTCTGGGATCTTTGATTTCCCATTTATTCAGCTATGATCCCAAAAAGCCTCTCATTTTTTCGACACCCGCCTTCTGGATTTTCTTCCTGCTGGTACTTGCAGGCTATAGCTTGATTTACAAGAAACTGCTGATCAGAAATGTGTACCTGTTATTCGTAAGTCTTTTCTTTTACTACAAAATCGGGGGGCTGTTCTTATTTATTCTGATCTTTGTAACTGTAATTGATTATACCTGTGGTCTTCTGATAAACAGGTCAAACAGAGTGGTTGCAAGGAAGTCCTTTGTTCTTTTAAGCATAATTTCAAATCTTGGCCTTCTGGGCTATTTTAAGTATACAGGATTTATTATCAATTTAATAAATAATTTATTAGGAACTCAGCTGAAGGTATATGATTTGCTTTCAGCTCTTTCAAATTCATTTCTCGGAACATCCTTTGATATAAGCTATATAATACTCCCTGTCGGTATCTCATTCTTTACTTTTCAGTCGCTTAGTTATACAATTGATATTTACCGGAGAAAAATGGAACCTGTCAGGAATATTTTTGATTTTGGTTTTTACGTTTCATTTTTTCCTCATCTTGTTGCGGGTCCGATAGTAAGAGCTTCAGTATTTATTCCACAGATATATCAGGAGTTCAGGCTTACCCAGCGGGAATTCAGCCATGCTCTTTATATGATTTCCAAAGGTCTGATTAAAAAGATAATTATCTCCAATTTCATTGCGGTTAATCTTGTTGACCGTGTTTTTGATGCACCTTCAATCTATTCCGGTTTCGAGAATCTTCTGGCAGTTTATGGATATGGACTGCAGATATATTGTGATTTTTCAGGCTATACGGATATTGCTATCGGAGTTGCATTGATTCTTGGATTCAGGTTACCAATAAACTTTAACTCACCATACAAAGCGACAAGCATTACTGACTTCTGGAAAAGATGGCATATTTCTCTGTCCCAATGGCTTCGTGATTATCTCTATATTTCTTTGGGCGGCAATAGGAAGGGTAAGATCCGTACTTATGTGAACCTGATGATTACCATGCTTCTGGGCGGATTATGGCATGGTGCTTCGTTAAGGTTTGTTATCTGGGGTGGGCTACACGGCATTGGCCTGGTAATTAATAAGTTATGGGATTCATTAATTGGGTATCGTTTAAAGACAGGGTGGCTCGGACGGGCATTAGCTGTTTTTATAACCTTTCAGTTTGTAAGCTTCTGCTGGATCTTTTTCAGAGCTCAGGATATGAATACTATTTTACTGATGTTTAAGCAAATTACCGGAAATTTCTCCCCCGGGTCATATTTAACTGTAATCCCGGCTTACAGTAACGTCTTTCTGCTGATGGCAGTAGGTTATATTATTCATTTTCTTCCGGAGAAAGTCAAGGAATCTTACAGGGGATTATTTATCAAAATCCCTGTCGTTGCGCAGTTGGCTGTTATTATGCTGATTGCTATCCTGTTATATCAGATGAGAACAGCTGAGGTAATGCCATTTATTTATTTCAGGTTCTAAAAATTGGCGCCTGGTACTGGTTTAATTCACCTCACCTCCCTGGTTTCCTCTTTATCATTCACCTCATCCCCCAACTCCTTCTCCAGTCAAATCACCTCATCCCCAAACCCCATAGCCTGTTTTCTTTTGACCTCATCCCCCAACACCTTCTCCTGTTTTCTTTTGACCTCATCCCCCAACACCTTCTCTAGTCAAATCACCTCATCCCCAAACCCCTTCTCCTGAAAGAGAAGGGGCTTAAATAATTGATATACAATAACAAAGCCCCTCTCCTTCAGGAGAGGGGTATGGGGTGAGGTGGACAATCAGGAGAGGGGTATGGGGTGAGGTGGACAATCAGGAGAGGGGTATGGGGTGAGGTGGACAATCAGGAGAGGGGTATGGAGTGAGGTAAGAAAAAAAGAAATAGGTATGGGATAAGGTTACAAAAGAAAAAGGAGGGTGAGAGGGAAATTATAATAGGGAATTAATTAAAGGTATACATTATTATTTTTTTCTCCTTTAACAAACGGTGCAATTGCTCTCTTATATACCCCCTGAAAATAAGCAATCGCCATCCCGTAGTTGGTAACCGGGATACCGGCTTTAATTGCTGGCTGCAACCTGTTATGCAGTTGCTTTCTAGTGATCATGCAGCCTCCACACTGTATTACCAGGGAATAATCAGTTATTGGTCGTGGCAGTAAATCAAGTCCTGCAACAACATCATAATCAAGCTTTTTACCGGTGAAATTGGTTATCCAGCGAGGAATTTTAGTTCTTCCGATGTCATCGCATGCAACATGATGTGTACACGATTCCAGGAGAAGAATCCTATTCCCATCTTTTAAATCAGATATTTTAGGAGTTCCCCTGAGGTAGCTATCAAAATCACCTTTAAACCTTGCAAGCATTATGCTGAAGCTTGTTAATGGAATATCCGCCGGAATTGATGCATCGGCTTTGACAAAAACCTGTGAATCGGTGATTGCAAGAGCAGGCTTAATCTTCGTTTTACTTAGGAAAGCATCAACCTCTCTCTCTTTAAGGACAATCGCAACAGCATCATTATCAAGAATATCCCTTATCGCTTGTACCTGCGGCAGAATAAGTCGTCCTGCAGGGGCTTCAACATCGATAGGGGTGATCAGGATAACTATATCTCCGTAGCTGATAAGATCGCCAAGCAGGGAAGGAGTTTTAAATGAGTGTTCCGGGATAGTGATACAGATCAGATTAATCAACTTTTCATAGTTCCGTTTATCAACAGCTGAATATTCGAAAAGATCATAACCGGTAAGATTCCTGATTTTTTCTTTGAAACTTTTAGTTGGCAGCTGAATATCTGATTTACTGTGTATTACGATAAACGAGATATCCTGGTTTTTAAATCTTTTAACTAAATCATTTTCGAAGTTACTCCATGAGTTATTTGTAACAACGAGTAGAGCCAGGTCAATAAGGTCGAGAGTTCTTAATGTGCGATCCACTCTTTTTGACCCGAGTTCTCCGGTGTCGTCAATCCCGGCAGTATCTAGGAGAATCACAGGTCCGAATCCGGTTATCTCAAATGATTTTTTTACCGGGTCAGTAGTGGTACCGGGCTGATCGGAAACTATAGCAATATCCTGTCCTGCAAGTGAGTTTATAAGGCTACTTTTCCCAATATTACGGCGTCCGTATATACCAATATGCGGTTTTGACTCTCTTCCTTTGGCCATTCTGTGAAGAAATTTGCTGCAAAATTAACAATTTTTCTTCCGGCACTTTGGATATGTTCTATTATTCTTTTAACCGCAAAGGGAGCAAAAAACTTCCACCGCCGGCGCGGATTTTTAATCCGTGCCCAAATCAGTATATGCAACAAGGCATTTCTGAGCTAATCTGAGTAATCTGCGGGAAAATTCTTAATTTTGATTTCCCGCTGATCCCGCTGATCTCACTGATTTTAAATCTGATATTAATTATTTTATTCCCAGATCATTCAGAGAAAAACCTAGTTTTAAAAGATTTCCAGGTTCCAGAATAGATTTAAGCTTTGTTTCCTCAATTAGTTTAAGGATGTCATTAGCTTCGAAGATATTAATCCTCTTTTCTTTCATAAACAAGGCAATTTCTGCTGCTTTATGATAACCTATGTGCGGACTCAGGGCAGTCGTGATTGATGGACTGTAAATCAGTGCTTTATAACCGGAGGCTTCATTGATAGTCAGCCCAGCAAAGAGATTATGCAGCAAAGTGCTATCGCATGAAATCAGAAGGTTTATACTTTCAATAACTGCGCAACCAATAACCGGAAGATATGCATTCAGTTCCAGAGTGCCCTGTCCGCTGAGTGAACTGATAAGGACATCGTTGGAATAAATTTTATGAGCTGCGGAAATAACAAATTCAGGTATTACAGGATTAATCTTTCCGGGCATAATTGAACTTCCAACCTGTCGTTCAGGGATTGAAATAGTCTTTTCACCTGCAAGGTCTGAAGCAAGAAGACGTAAGTCGCCCGATATCTTTTCAAGATTAACAGCGTGTGCTTTTAGTGTGGAATGTATCTCAACCCATTTGTCAAGGTTGGAGGTAGCATCAGAAAGGTTTTCACTGTGAGCCAGGGGCAGGCCTGTAAGATTTCGTAATTCAGGAACAACCTCCATTATGAAAAACCGTGGCAATGATAATCCTGTTCCGATGGCACCACCGCCAAGATTCACCTGTTTTATTCTTTCGGAGCATTTTGATACCCTCCACCAGTCGCGGGAAAGAGCTTCATTATATGTGCTGAACAGTATTCCGAAAGAGGATGGTACGGCTTCCTGCATCTGAGTATATCCCGGACGGAGTTTCTCCCTGTTTTTCTTTTCGAACTCCTCAACTTTCTGCCGTAGCATATTTATCTGCTCTTCGAGCGATTGTAAAAGTTTCATAACAGCAATGGTAAGAGCTGTCGGAATTACATCGTTGGTTGACTGGTAGATATTTGCTTGCTCTGTCGGGTCAATATAAGTGTAATCTCCACACTTATTCCTGGTCTTTAAAAGTGCCGCATTTGCAATTATCTCGTTGATATTCATGTTGATACTTGTACCGGCGCCACCCTGAATGGCAGGAACAATAAAGTGTTCAAAGTACTTCCCTTCCGATACTTCCAAAGCGGCTTCAATAAGAGCATTTAAAACATCATCACTGATTATTTTAATGCTCAGATGTGTTCCGTATTTCTCCAATGCTGCATCGCGGAATTTTCTGTATGTCTTATAGCATGCAAGTTTGGTTATACCAACGGCTTTGTACCATTCAATGGGGAAAGGGATATTATCCGGAAAGTTTTCCCTTGCTCTTACAGCATTTATACCATATAGTGCATCTAATGGGATCTGTTTCTGGCCAAGGGTATCTTTTTCAATGCGGTACATATAATTACTGGTTTTCTCTGTGTTTCTCACCCCCAAACTCCCTGAAGGGGGCTTAAAATCCAGTTGTTTTTAGCTCCCTTTCAGGGGGGATGGGGGGTAAAAATATAGGGGTCATATATTACTACCTGAAACCGGCCTTGCGTAGGCAACGACATCAACTCCGGTGATTTCATCTTTGCAGAGGATGATCAGTCTTTCAAGAACATTTCTGAACTCACGTATATTGCCTGTCCATTCTATTTTCTGCAGTTCTTTTATCGCATCCTTCTTAATGATCTTTTTACTCATACCATATTCATTGCAAATCAATGAATTAAAATATTCGGCCAGAACAGGAATATCATCTTCCCGTTCATTCAGAGTAGGTACATGAATAAGTATAACACTGAGCCTGTGATAAAGATCTTCCCTGAAATTGTTATTCTCAATCTCCTTCTTTATATTTTTATTTGTTGCAGTAATCACCCTTACATTCACATGGATATCTTTATCGGAGCCGACCCTTGATATCTTGTTCTCCTGGAGGGCTCTTAACACCTTTGCCTGTGCAGAAAGGCTCATATCACCAATCTCGTCAAGAAAAAGGGTTCCTCCATTTGCCTGTTCAAACTTCCCTATCCGCTGTTTAATAGCTGATGTAAACGAGCCTTTTTCATGACCAAACAGCTCACTTTCAATTAATTCAGAAGGAATTGCTGCACAATTGACTTCAACAAACGGTCCTTTAGCCCTGGTGCTTTTTTCATGTATCTGATGAGCAACAAGTTCTTTACCTGTTCCGTTGGCGCCTGTTATAAGGACTCTTGCTTCGGTGGGAGCGACTCTGTCGATCATCTCTGTAACCTTCTTAATTGATTCTGAGTCCCCGATAATCTCATACATTTTGCTGACCTTGTTCTTCAGAACCTGAGTCTGGGTGATAAGAGTCGACTTATCAGTAGCATTACGAATCGTTATCAGGAGTCTGTTAAGATCGAGTGGTTTTTCAAGAAAATCGTAAGCACCCTTTTTTATTGCTTCCACAGCAGTGTCAATATTCCCATGACCGGAGATCATTATTACAGGTATATCGGTTGAACTTTCATAAATTTTCTGAAGTACCTCAATCCCATCCATCTTTGCCATTTTGATATCACAAAGAACGATATCATATGAATTGGTATTAAACAACTCAAGGCCTGAAGGACCATCTTCAGCAAGATCTACTTCATGTTTCTCATATTCCAGAACCTCTTTAAGGGTATTCCGGATCGCCCTTTCATCATCAATTACTAAAATCTTCGACATATATGGTATACTATTCAATTAAAATGAACCCACCCATGGCCCTGCAGTCTGGCCCCTTCCTTCGGTCGCCGTGCGCCTACGCTGAAGCTTCAGCGCAAGCGTAAGGCTTGCCGAAGGTGATGTGCTAAAATAGCCCACCGGGTTATTTTTTAACGCCTGCCTGCCGGTAGGCAGGCTCGACCCCCTCCAGGGAGGGGAACTATTCAGCGTCTATACACTATACCTCAGCCATTTCCACATCTCCTTCCATGAAGTTTTCTTACCATACATCAGGATACCTGTACGATAAACCTTTCCAGCCATCCAGACAAAAGCAATGAAAGTAATAACCATCACCAGCATAGAAACAGCTATTTGCCAGTAAGGCACTCCAAAAGGTATACGAGCCATCATAACGATGGGTGCGGTAAGCGGAATAAGTGAGCACCAGAAAGAGAGTGAACTTTCAGGATTTTGCATAGTTCCCATAGCAACAAATAATCCGAAAAGTATTGGTATGGTAACAGGAAGCATAAATTGCTGGGTTTCGGTCTCATTATCGACTGCTGATCCAATAGCAGCAAATATTGAGGCATAAAGAAGATACCCTGTAATAAAATAGAAGATAAAACATATTATAATAAGGCCCCATGGCTGATTCATTGCATTGTTAAAAATTTTTGAAAACTCAGCAAGCTGTGGTGTCATTTCAGGTGTCTGCGTGGTGACAGCAGCCTGCTGATCCTCAGTCATGAGACTTTTTGTTACATTCCGGGTAACTTCCGTCATATTTGCCTTTTGCAGGATAGTTGATCTCACAACACCGGCGATAGCTATCGTAAGGACCACCCAGAACATAAATTGTGTGAGACCTACCAGTGCAATACCGATAATTTTACCCATCATCAACTGAAAAGGTTTTACCGATGATACAATTACTTCCACAACCCTGCTTGTTTTTTCTTCAATTACTCCCCTCATGACCTGGGCCCCAAACATAAAGACAAGCATATACATAAGAAATCCACCAATATATGCCAATGCCATCGCTATTCCGGTACTGGTTTCTTTAACCTGACCCGATTCATCAATTTTTATTGTCTGAATTGAGATTTTAGTCTCAATACTCTTCATTATTTCGTCGAGATTTTCAATTTTATATGCCGATAACTTCTGTTTTTCAATCTCTTTTTCCAGAGAACTTTCAATATGATCCAAAAGCCCGATTGGCGGCTGTTGTTTTGATATAAGCTGAATGGCATTTGGGACATTTACGACTTCAGGTGAAATATAAAGGATACCATAATAACCTGCCTGTACAAATGAGTTTTTCAGATCATTAACTTTAACATTCTCCAGATACACAAATTCTAAATTTTCAGTATTTTGTATGACACCCTTAAAAAGGGCTGAGCCATCTTCAATAACTGCAATCTTTTTATAATCCTGATCCTGGTTCATCATTACCAGTGTGGGGACAACAATTAATGCCACCATAAGAACAGGTGCCAGAATCGTCATTATAATAAATGATTTTTTTCTGACTCTTGTTAGATATTCTCTTTTTATAATTACAGATATTTTATTCATAATTAGAGGTTTACGTCGTTAATTGTCAGTTATAAGTTAATTGCGTGCTTCAACTACCCTGATAAATATCTCATTCATGGAAGGAAGGGCAGGATTGAATGAAATAATCTTGCCCGATTTAATAGCGGTTTTGAGAATATCATTTGTATTAACATCATGGGTAGTTTTTAGTCTGATTGTACTTTTGTCATTTTCCTTTTGTCTATTCAGGATACTATACTCACCATTTCCTTCTATAGTCACATCACCTTCAAAAACAAGGTCATACTCGTTGGCAGCCCATTCATTGCGAATGGTATCGACACTTCCTTCAAGAATAGTCTTGGCTTTATCGATAAGTGTTATATTATCGCACAACTCTTCAACTGAGGCCATATTATGAGTTGAAAAAATTATTGTGGCACCTCTTTCCCTCAGAAACAGAATTTCGTTCTTAATTATATTTGTATTTACCGGATCAAATCCGGTAAATGGTTCATCAAATATCAGAAGCTTTGGTTCATGAAGTACTGTTGTAATAAATTGAACCTTTTGTTGCATCCCTTTTGACAATTCTTCGACTTTTTTGCCCCACCAGTCGACTATATCAAGTTTTTTAAACCAGTATTTCAGCCTTTTAATTGCTTCAGCTTTTGTAAGTCCTTTAAGCTGAGCAAAATACAAAGCCTGTTCCCCCACTTTCATCTTTTTATATAAGCCTCTTTCCTCAGGCAGATAACCGATCGTAAATACATCCTCAGGTTTAAGTTTTTTCCCGTTGAGGAATAACTCTCCGGAATCAGGTCCTGTTATCTGGTTGATGATCCTGATGAGGGTCGTTTTTCCGGCTCCATTTGGTCCAAGAAGGCCGAAAATGCATTGCTCAGGGACAGAGATGCTCACATTATCGAGTGCCAGCTGGTTACCATACTGTTTTGTGATGTTCTTCGCTTCAAAAAGTGCCATAGAGATTTTTTTGTATTAAATAAAATGAAGTGTAAATATATAAAACTCTGCGAATCCCTGTGCCTTCTATGTGTTTCTATGTATAATTAATTTTTTGTCACACAGAGGACCAAAGATGTGATACAGAGTTCCACAGAGTTAAGAAGTTATAAAATAAATAATACGTTGACACTTATAACCTATTCGAAATATCCCCTCATCCTTTCGAAGAAACCTTTGTCGTTTTTATCAGGTCTTGGAGTAAATGAGTCGGCATCTTTGAATTTTTCTATGATCTTCATCTCTTCCCTGGTTAAGTTGTTAGGTATCCAGACATTAACATTAACCAGCAGATCGCCTCTTCCATAACCATTCACTTCAGGCAATCCTTTGCCTCTGAGACGAAGTATTTTACCTGACTGGGTACCGGGTTCAATCTTTATTTTTACATTATTATCAACTGTAGGAACTTCAACATGGGTGCCAAGTATTGCATCAGGGATGCTTACAAATAAATTATAAATAAGGTCGTTACCCTCTCTGATAAGTTCGGGATGCTCTTCTTCATCAATAACGACAAGGAGATCGCCATTGACACCGCCCCTCCTTGGAGCATTGCCTTTTCCGTTTACAGTCATCTGCATCCCTTTTCCAACACCGGCAGGGATACTTATTTTAATTATATCTTCTTTCTGAACTATCCCTTCACCATAGCAAACCGGACATTTTTTTGTGATAGTTTTACCTTCTCCCCCGCATGACGGGCATGCTGAGGTTGTCTGCATTTGACCCAGCATGGTGTTTGTGAGTCTTGTCACATGACCTGAACCATGGCAGGTTGAACAGGTCGACAAACTGTTTGTATCAGCAGCTCCTGTTCCTCCACAGGTATTACATGTATCATACTTATTTACCTTTATCTTTTTCTCGGCTCCTGATGCAATTTCCTGAAGTGTGAGTTTTACTTTAACTCTTAGATTACTTCCTTTATTGATTCTGCGACTGCCACGTCTGGACCCGGCAAATGCTCCAAACCCACCAAAAGCATCACCAAAAATATCCCCGAACGAAGAGAAGATATCTTCCACTGTCATTCCAGCGCCTCCGAAACCATTGCCTGCACTGCCAACTCCTTCATGGCCAAACCGGTCGTACCGGGCCCTCTTTTCCTCGTTGCTCAGAACTTCGTACGCTGATGCAGCTTCTTTGAAATTCTCTTCTGCCTTCTTGTCGCCAGGGTTTTTATCGGGATGATACTTCAATGCCTGCTTCCTGTAAGCCTTTTTTATCTCTTCTTTCGTAGCCCCTTTCGAAACTCCAAGCACTTCATAGTAATCTCTTTTTCCCATCCCTTTATATTTTGTTTTTTTTAAATGCTGATCAAATATTATTCCTGAAATGTAACCTATTCACCAACAACCACTTTTGAGTGTCTGATAATCTTATCCTGAAGATAATATCCTTTCAGTAACACATCAACTATCTTTCCTTTCTTGTCCTCCTCTTCTACAGGAATTTTCGCAACCGCATCATGGAGATCTACATTAAAACTGGTGTTAACCGATTCAATTTCTTTAACACCTTGTTGAATAAGAAAATCTGTGAGTTTTCCATAGATAAGATCAATCCCCTCTTTCAGGGCGATACATTCGATGGTCGTCTCCATATGTCTCAGGGCTCTTTCAAAATCGTCCATAATGGGTAAGATCTTCAGCAACAAATCTTCTCCTGCATAATTTGAAATTTCCATTTTTTCCCTGAGAGTCCGTTTCCTGTAATTATCAAATTCCGCTGAAAGACGAAGATATTTATCCTGCATCTCTGCCAGTTTTTCTTCAAACTTCCTCTCTTCAGGAACAACTTTGTCAGAAGCATCTTCACCAGGTTCTTCTGCTTTTGAAACCGGTTTTTCAATTACAAGATCTGAAGATATTTCAGCCTGTTCTCCTTTATCCAGGGAAATGTTATGTTTATTATCTTTATCCTCAGTAGTTTCGGTGTGCTTTTTTTCTATGTTATTTTCCGTTTCGGTTATCTTCTTCTTTACCATCACTTACATTATTTCAGTTTGATTTTTCAGTATTCAACAAATTACCTGCCAATGGCATTGGTTTGACAATTTGGCAGTAAAGAAATGATGCAATGGCATAAAAGCGTAAAGGTGCTAAGGTGTAGTAGTGATTGGCCATTGTACCGTTGAACCATTGAACCGCTGAACAGTTTGAATCTTCAGACTCTTTTGATATCAGCTCCCAGTGCATTAAGCCGGGCATCTATATTCTGGTAACCCCTGTCGATCTGTTCAATATTATGTATAACGCTTTCCCCTTCAGCCGACAATGCTGCGATAAGCAAGGCCACTCCGGCCCTGATATCAGGTGACGACATTGTTGTTCCTCTTAGTCTGATCATTTTATCCAGACCAATCACAGTAGCTCTGTGAGGGTCGCATAGAATAATCTGGGCGCCCATATCAATCAGTTTATCGACAAAGAAAAGACGGCTTTCAAACATCTTCTGATGAATGAGTACAGCTCCCTTAGCCTGGGTTGCAGTAACAAGAAAAACACTCAGAAGGTCGGGTGTAAGTCCGGGCCAGATAGCATCTGCAATAGTCATTATTGAACCGTCGATAAAAGTCTCAATTTCATAATGCTCCTGACGTGGAATATAAATGTCATCATTGATTTTTTTATAGGCAATTCCCAGCCGGCGGAATGAATCAGGGATTATTCCAAGATTGTCGTATGAAACATTTTTAATGGTCAACTCTGATCCGGTCATTGCAGCAAGACCAATAAAGGATCCTATTTCAATCATGTCGGGAAGGATTGTATGGGTACATCCTTTCAACGCCTTTACTCCGTCAATATAGAGCAGGTTAGAGCCTATTCCCTCAATTTTTGCCCCCATTGAGACAAGCATTCTGCAAAGTTGCTGAATATAAGGTTCGCAGGCAGCATTATAAATAGTTGTACGTCCCCTGGCAAGTACTGAAGCCATAATTATATTGGCTGTTCCTGTGACTGAAGCTTCGTCGAGATGTATATATGCCCCGGATAATATTGGTGCTTCAATCTTAAAGAAAGGATCGGAAGTATTGAATTCAAATTTAGCACCAAGTTTTTGGAAACCAGTAAAATGAGTATCAACCCTGCGACGACCTATCTTATCTCCCCCCGGTTTTGGAATGAATGCGCTTCCAAAACGGGCAAGTAATGGTCCCACTATCATTATTGATCCCCGTAAACTGGCACTCCGGGTACGGAATTCGTTAGTTTGGAGATAGTCGAGGTCAATGTTTTCAGCCTCAAAATCTGTTGCTGAATCTGATTCTTTGGTAATTTTAACACCCAGACAACCAAGAAGTTCAATCAGATTATTAACATCACTTATAACAGGAATATTTTTGATTGTAACTTTTTCGGGGGTCAGGAGAGTTGCACAGATAACCTGCAGGGCTTCATTTTTGGCTCCCTGGGGTGTAATTTCCCCTTTAAGCGATTTTCCGCCATGAACTATAAAAGTACCCATTAATGCCGGCTATATCCTTTTTTCTTGATGAATTGTTTGTTTTGCTGTTTTCCGTGAGGCTTTCCCTGTTGAGGTTTCTTTTTGACCGGGGGTATCAGCTCCCTGACCTCAAGAATTTTTACACCATCTGTTATTTTTAACCTGCCTGCAGATAATAATTTCATATCACCTATTATCACTTCGTCGCTTACCTGTCCTCTGTTCCAGGTGATATATGACTTTTTCATCTGGTTTACTATCAGGTTTGTGAGGTACTCTTTGTCATCTCCATCTTCCATTTCTGAAGCAGCATTAATCATCAGTTCAATGATACGACCATAATGGAGATATCTTATGTCACCCTGCCTGTAAGGTACCTGCTTCGGTTTTTCAAAAAATTTGGAAGGTTCCGGAACAGGATAGGGAGAATCAATTTCAAGCTCAAAACCGGCAATAAGAGCAAGGTGATCCCATAATTTATGTTTGAAGTCTCCTACATCGCGAAGATGAGGATTCAGATTCCCCATTATCTGGATTATTGTCTTTGCCGCACGGTTCCTTTCATCCCTGTCCTCGATGGTCTTTATATGATCAACCATCTTCTGAACATTTCTTCCATACTCGGGCAAAGCCATCTTCTTGCGCTGAGTGTTATAATCGTAATTCATCAGTTACGGTATATTTTCTGCAAAGCTAATAATTTAAAGCTAATTAATGAAAGATTACTTTCCGGTGCAGTATTGAATGTTACGCCGGTTTTTATTTTGAACAGTGATTATTTATTTCTTTCCAATACCTTATTAACTTTGACTGATAAACAATATAATTTGATGACATGAGGATAATAATGTCTGGTTTATGTTTCATGATGGTATGGATATCATTGGCAGGGAATGATGGTTACAGGAGGAATAACTCCGTCGATGTAACGAATTACGAATTCTCTGTTTCAGTCAGTGATACAAGTAATATTATTTATGGTAAAACCGTTGTTTCTCTCAGATTCACTGGTGTGGTAAAGACACTTGAGTTCGATCTTAAAAACGTTAAACCTGATGGAAAAGGTATGATCATAAATTCAATTCTTTTCAGCAACGGAGGAATAATATGGGTACATAAAGAAGACAGGATCACTATCAATTTTGACGAACCGGTAGTGGCAGGTTCTGAGGGACTTATAAATATTGATTATCAAGGTATCCCGTCTGACGGGTTAATAATTTCAAATAATAAATATAATAGCCGGACATTTTTTTCTGATCATTGGCCCGACAGGGCAAGCAATTACCTTCCATGCATTGACCATCCGTATGATAAGGCAACTGTTGATTTTATTATTATAACACCTGCTCATTATGAAGTAGTTGCAAACGGGTACCTTGTGGAAGAAAGTATTCTTCCGGCAAACACTAAATTAACTCACTGGAGAGAGGAAGTCTCCCTGGCAACAAAGGTCATGGCTTTTGGAGCAGCTGAATTTGCTGTTCAGCTTGCAGGGAATCCGTACAACATACCGGTATGGTCATGGGTTTTTAAAGAAAACCGGAAAGAGGGTTTTTATGATTATTCAATAGCTGTAAAACCTGTTATTTTCTTCAGTAAGTTAATTGGAGATTATCCTTACGAAAAACTTGCCAATGTCCAGTCGAAGACAATTTTTGGAGGACTTGAAAATGCAGGTTGTATTTTTTACGCCGAGAACTCAGTTACAGGTCAGGGTAAGGTGGAAGGTCTTCTGACACATGAGATTGCACATCAGTGGTTTGGCAACTCCGTTACTGAAAACGACTGGCATCATGTGTGGCTGAGCGAAGGGTTCGCCACATATCTTACCTCTGTTTACCAGGAGATGAACTATGGTAAGGAACGGCTGGCAGAGAGTATGAAGGAGGCCCGCGAGCGAGTGATTAAATCTTATTTGCGATCACCAGGACCTGTCATAGATACCACAATTACTGATCTGATGAGGTTACTGAGCACGAATTCATATCAGAAAGGAGCATGGGTGCTTCATATGTTGCGGCGGGAATTGGGAGACGACCTCTTTTGGAAAGGAATCAGGCTCTATTATGAACGTTATAGAAATACGAATGCGATGACTGATGATTTTAAAACTGTGATGGAGGAGGTGAGTGGGAAAGATCTTGATACATTCTTTCACCAGTGGTTATATATAGCGGGCCAGCCCGATTTAAAAATCATAACCCAGCCATCACAAAGAAAAGGGAGGACAGAAATTATTATTGAACAGCAACAGGAAAATCTCTTTACATTTCCCCTCGAAATCCTAATTAAAGATCAGGCAGGATCATATATGGAAAAGGTACAGGTTTCAGACAGAGTGACTAAACTGACTGTGAAGGCTGACAAATTATTAGATATGATCCCTGATCCGGATATTAACCTGTTATTCAGACTTATTTCGAATTAATACTATAGGATTTCCGAAAAAAATATTTCTCTATTTCTTACATCCCTGAACCCCCTAAAGAGGATTGGGGATTACAAACCAAGAAACTGGATTGCGATACCTGAAAAAAAGATCATTGCTCCGGCAATAAGGTGACTGTATTTTTCAACTGGCTTCAGATTTATTTTATTTAAGCCCAGTTTGAATGCCAGAACAATAGACATCATGGTCCCAATTGTCACGATAGAAAACAGTAATGTAACCAATACAGCACCTGATATATTGTTTTCTGCTGCCGGGTACATCAAAATTGGAATCAAGGGTTCGCAGGGACCAAATACAAAGATGAGAAATAGTATCCACGGAGTTGTCTTAACAACTTCATTATCATGTATATGTGTATGCTCAAGGTGATGATTATGTTCATGAGAATGACTCTTGTTATCAACATGATAATGTGCATGAGAATGTTGTCTTTTCTTATAAAGATTCCTTAAGCTGATGATCATGTAAACCAATCCAAATGCAATAAACAACCATGCTGCAATATTTCCGCGGAACGATTCAACAGTAACAAGTTTACTAACCGATATTCCGACCGCAATACCTACCAGTCCCAGAATCACCGAGCTTAAAACATGTCCGATACCACAAAGAAATGTAATCAGCATAGTCTTTTTCAAATTCCATTTCTTTGCCTGGCTGAGAACAATAAATGGCAGATAATGATCGGGTCCAAGAAGTGTATGTAAAAACCCTATTGAGATTGCAGTTACAGAAAGTATTGTTATTGAATGGTCCATAAGCTTCCTTCAATTTAGGAAAACAGATCTGTTTGCTTATGCAATTATATTTAAAAATTTGGAATAATCGACTTCCTGGTAGTTAATAATTCATAAAGGTCTTATTATCAGGATTATCAGTGAATCCAATTATTTACTGAATAAATGTACTCCATAACATTAACGTTCTGATTGTAAAAAAGCGCCCTTGAATCCTTAATAAAAGCTTTCATCTTTT
>JBGOZX010000014.1:0-44285 GCA_041480425.1 Bacteroidia bacterium | reverse complement strand
TACATTTTGGTGGCTATGGTCTCAATTTTCTTTTCAAATGACCATTCAAGATCGTAAAGAGGTTTTAAACAATCGGGGCAGTTGTTTACTGCATTAACTATCAGATTAGCCAGTTCGATTGCTCCTTCGCCCCCCTTCGACCAGGCTTCATTAAGAGCAACAAGAACATTTTGCGAATTACAATGTTCCTTAAGCAGATCAATTTCTGCTTCAGTATCTGTATCAAATTTGTTTATTGAAACCACCGGATTGAAACCATAATATCTCATATTTTCGATATGTTTGTCAATGTTGTCAAATCCATTTTTAAGAGCTACCAGGTCTTTTTTATGAATTTCCGATAGTTTGAGACCTCCGTGATACTTTAGGGCACGTACTGTAGCGACTATCACAACAGCATCAGTATGGAGATTACCAAACCGGGACTTAATATTGAAGAATTTTTCAGCACCAAGTTCACTTGCAAAACCTGCTTCAGTTACGACATAGTCACTAAAGGTAAGTCCCATTTTTGTTGCAATGATAGTATTGGTTCCCTGAGCTATGTTGGCAAATGGGCCTCCATGAATAATTGCCGGAGTGCCCTCAAGGGTCTGTACCAGGTTTGGTTTAATGGCATCCTTGAGCAGTGCTGTCATCGCTCCCTGGGCTTTAAGATCACGAGCAAAAACAGGTTTTCCCTTATAAGTATAACCTACAAAGATGTCTCCAATCCTTTTCTTCAGATCACAAAGATCCTTAGCGAGACAAAGTATCGCCATCACTTCAGACGCCGCCGTTATATTAAAACCTGATTCACGAGGCACACCTTGATTGGAACCACCAAGCCCAATAATGATATCGCGAAGTGATCTTTCGTTCATATCCATAACCCTTTTCCAATTAATAGTCCGAGGATCGATGCCGAGATTTCCCTCATTCAGTTGAATATTGTTATCAATGAGCGCTGCCAGTAGATTATGAGCCTTTTCAACCGCAGACATATCTCCTGTAAAATGAAGGTTAATATCTTCCATTGGAATTACCTGGGAATATCCTCCACCTGCTGCACCTCCCTTAATTCCGAAAACGGGTCCAAGAGAAGGTTCTCGAAGAACCACTGTTGTCTTTTTGCCAATGCGATTAAGAGCCTGTGCAAGGCCGATTGAGGTAGTGGTTTTTCCTTCACCGGCGGGAGTAGGTGTAATCGCAGTGACAAGTATCAACTTTGCTTTCTTAACGCGCTCGTCATCAATCAGGGATATGGGTATTTTTGCTTTATATTTTCCATACAATTCTAATTCATCCTTAGGAATCCCAAGCTTCTCAGCAATTTCAACTATCGGCCTGATCTTAGCGGCTTGAGCAATTTCTATATCGGATTTCATAAGCTGCCTTTATTGATGATTTTGTTTAATGGGTTAGAAACTAATTATTTATCTTAATGTTGAACTAAAGATGATAATTTTAATAATCCTTTACTGTGAAATAATATGATCATTTCTATGAGGCCTTAGATCAGATTCTTCTATTATCAACTGAACTGTTGATTCACAACCGAATGTCATAAGATGAATTCCGTTAACGCCCTGTTTTTTCTTTATTTTGTCAATATGTTCAAGTGCAATTGTTATTCCCTCCTCATGTGCTAATGTTCCGGCTTTTTCAATACGTTTAATTATTTCATAAGGAATAGTTACACCCGGAATTTCTTTATTGAGATGAAGTGCTACTTTCAAACTTCTAAGCGGGGCAATTCCAATAAGTATGAAAACTTTACCTAGTATATTTCTTTTGTCGAGTTGTTCCAGCCATCTGTCAAGCCCATCAATATCAAAAACCAGGTTTGTTTGTAGAAACTGTGCTCCTGCATTGATTTTCTTATGTTCTCTGATCGCCTGAAACTGAGGCTCTGAGGCAAACGGAGAAGCAACTGCTCCAAGAAAAAATCTGGGTGGATATTTCATTTGTCTGCCATCAAGATAGATACCCTCGTCTCTCATGCGTCGCAATATCCAGAGCATCTGAACCGAATCAATATCAAGTATTTCCATACTTCCTCTAGGGGATGGTCCTATCTTCGGACTATCACCGGATATACATAATATATTATGTAACCCCAGCTCCTCCGCTCCGATAACCCTTGACTGCAGGCCGGTCCTTGTATTGTCGCGTGCAGTTATTTGCAAAACAGGTTCTGCTTTCATGGCGGCAGCAATTGTACAGCATGTAAAACTCGACATTCTCGGATGGGAAGATGAGCTGTCAGTGAAATTGACAGCGGTTACATGCGGTTTCACCAGCTCAATATTCTCTTTAAGCCGGTATGAGTTGGTATGTAACGGAGGAATTATTTCTGTAGTGACTACAAACTCACCGTTCCTCAATCTTTTCTCAAGTTCTGATGCAGGCTTACAATAAGAAGGAGAATGAAATTCTGAGTCTCCTTTCCACCATCCGGGTTGTCTTACCGGCAGAAAAACACTTTCCCAGACCTTCGATTTTTTCTCTTTATCTGATGAAAAGTAACTTCCGATAAATTTCCCTGTTCCTACTTTTCTTATCTGTCTGACAACATCACCCCATGTTTCTGTCCCCACCTTTTCCCAGTCAAGTGGTGGAAGAACTTCGAGAAGCCGCTCTTCTCTTTCCATCTTAACTGCCTTATCATAAATGCAATACCATATACATTTACGGGTTTCATCAACATAACATTTTTCGGGAGATGCACCTCCGCAGGGACCGTTACGCAAGCCTTTCGGGCATTCCATCGGACAGATAAAGGCAGTCTCCTGGAGCATGCAGTTTCCGCACATCCTGCACCCATAAAGCGGACCTTTTACAAGAAGTTCAGTTTTAGCAAGTAAGCGTCGAGAAAATTTTTCCTTTTTAAAAGGATAGAAGGCTGGCTGCCATCTGCGCGAAGGAGTAAAAAAAGACATTAAATAGAAATTAAAAAGTTTAGAGTACGAATTTAAAAACTATTGCCCTTTAGTATGAATTAGTAATACTTTGTGAACATTCAATAAATCTCAATGCAAAATCATCGCGTCCGAGCACAAGATCTGCAGCGCGGACAGCTGCGGTGATCTTTTCAGGGTTGGCTATCGGGCATGTAAGACCGTTTCGGATTGCAAGCACCATAAAGGCAATATTTAACATCTCCCTGTCTGGCAGGCCGAAAGAGATATTGCTCGCTCCCAAGGTGATATTAAGTCCCAGTTTTTTGTGAACAAGCCTTATTGTTTCAAGTGTGACAAGGCATGCTTGCGGATCGGCGCTAACAGCCATAGCAAGAGGGTCAATAATTACATCTTCTTCTTTAATACCCAGTTTAACAGCCCTGTTGAGGATCTTTTCGGCAATAGCAAGCCTTTTGTATGGATCATGGGTGATACCGTTATCATCCATTGTTAATCCAATAACAGCAGCTCCATATTCTCTAGCGATAGGAAGGATGGCATTCATCGATTTCTCTTCCCCGTTAACAGAATTGATAAGACATTTCCCCTCAATTACTTTCAGAGCTGCTTCAAGAGCTCTGGGATTTGGTGAATCGAGACAGAGAGGTATGTCAAAGTGACTCTGTAACTGTTTTACAGTTTCGGGCAGAAGTTTTACATCATCTACTCCGGGAAAACCAACATTAACATCGAGCATATCGGCCATCGCATCTATCTGGATTTTAGCCAGTTCAAAAACATACTCGAAGTCTCCCCCCTGTAAAGTCGAGACCAGCTTCTTTCTCCGGGTGGGATTAATACATTCACCGATAATAATAACAGGGCCTTCAGTATTGATAATTACCTCCTTTGTTTTGCTACGGAGAATTGTATTCATCTTATTAATGACTTACCAGTTGTTTAAGATAATTCACTGCACCCTGCGGGTCGGGTGAGTAAAAGTCAGCACCGATCTTATTGCAGTAATCCTGAGTAACGGGTGCACCTCCTATCAATATCTTTGAGTCGGGATGCTTTGCTTTTATGTCAGCAAGAATCTTTTTCATATTCTGCATCGTTGTGGTAAGTAAAGCTGAAAGTCCTATAACTGCGTCAGGTTTTTCCTCAATTGCCTTAATAAACTTATCGGGTCCAACATCAACACCAAGGTCTATTACTTCCCAGCCTCCGCCTTCCACCATCATGCCAACCAGATTCTTACCAATATCGTGAAGGTCACCTGTAACTGTACCAATTATGAAAGTTCCTTTTCTTTTTGTCTCACCAGACTGAAAGAATGGTTTAAGATGAATCATTGCACCGCTCATCGCCTTTGCAGACATAAGCATCTGTGGTACATATATCTCCTTACGACTGAATCTGTTACCAACATTTGCCATCGCTGGTATCAATGCTTTTTCAAGGATTTCATCGGGCTTGAAACCCTGTTCGAGTGCTTTCCCTGCAAGTTCATAGGCTCCATCCTGATCTTTTAACTGAGGAGGATATGGGGATTTTTTATACACCTTGCCCAATTCCACAGCTTCAAGCAGTTTTTCGAGCAGTTCTTTCATAATTCATTAATTTTATTTGATACATATTTAATAGTTGTCCCAAAAATAACGTCTTATGTATTAGATATCTACATCAATTTTTACTATTTTTGATGCTATATTAACATAATATTCAGTTTTGGTACAATTATTACCACTATGACAGCTTTTTTTGATAAAATAATTGAAAAAAAAGATGAATCGTTTTTTATAGGGATTTTTCAGGACAATCTGGAGAAAAGCACCTGGCATTACCACAATAGTTTTGAAATAAGCTTCATAACTGAAGGTTCGGGAAAGCGGATTGTGGGAGATTCTATCGAAGAATTTCAACCGGGTGACCTGGCATTTATCGGTCGCAATCTTCCGCATGTCTGGATAGCAGATAAGGAACCCCGGATTCCATCTAACCGAACTCTTGAGATGGTTTTCCTTCAGTTTACATTGAATGTTTTATCCTCTCAATTATTAGTTCTTCCTGAATTCAGCCATGTCAAAAGGGCTTTGGATTTGTCGGAAAGAGGAATCCAGATTATTGGGGATACGCTCAACGAAGTGAGTGAAATCATGCTTCAGTTGCCCTATTTGAAAAGTTTTGAGCGGATGCTTCATTTTTTTATGCTGATGGACATCATTGGAAAAAGTGAAACTAATGTTCAACTGGCGAGCAAAGAATACCTTAAAATACGGTTCACAACAGGGAATAAGAGGATAGCAACCATACACGAATATCTAATGAACCATTACCGTGAGGAGGTGGATTTGAATAGATTAGCCGCGCTCGTCAATATGGCTGAGGGTTCGTTGTGCCGTTTTTTTAAGATGAACATGGGGATTACTGTATTTGAATACCTGAATAAGATAAAAACAGAATTTGCCTGTAAATTATTGATGGACCCAGGCCTGAGCATTATGGAAGTATGCCTTGACAGTGGCTTTAACAACATAAGCCATTTCAACAAGCAATTTAAAAAAACTACCGGAGTGCCTCCATCAGAATACCGAAAACGGTTTAAAGGATTGAGATAAATTTCTTAGAATGCTAAGGTCTCAGAAACTTTGGAGATAAGGGTTATCCAGATTGATCGGATAAACTTTCTTGACTAAAAAATAATCTAAAGACCTCGAAATAATTGATCAATCTATGATTTTATGTCTTTAACTTTACATCGAACTCACATTAATTTATATCAATCCCTTACCTTAAAGGTAAAATTTTTTAGAAAAGTATATGAAAAACTATCAAGTAATCAAGAACAAACAATTTCTCCAAAAACATATCGGTGATATGTCCCACTTTGGAAGTGTTGTAATAATCGAGGGCATAATGTGCAGAAGTGGAGCCAGTGTGGAAGAAATGACTCATAATCTCGATTCCATTAGCAATCTTAAGTTATATCGCAAGCTGCACAAAAAGGAAGGTAAATCAGTTGAAATATTCAAAACAAAATTTTATCTGAATTGAGATTTATGCAATCATAGCTACAATTTATATGACGATTTATTTACAATTCTCTGTCTTTCCAATAAATTCAAATGTTTCAATATCCATGCACTAATTTAATATTTAATTTCTAGTGTCAATTGTTTTATAATTACCAAGAAATAATTTCAAAAGGTTTATCTGGCATCGAAGGATTAATAGTTTTATCAATAACTATGTTTATTACAGAGATGAAATTATGGTTTATGGAACACTAGGTGGTTGTTATGTTCTTTATTGGATTATTCCTTATTGCATTGGCCAGATTTAAGGCAACATCAGGATAATCTTCCTGATCATTCATATCGAGATATGTCAGATCGGTTATATTATATTAATTCAAATAAATACTGAATAATATTTTTTTCCAACTCTATCCCGTTTTTATCCGAATCAATAGCGATTTTCATATTTTTTCATATAATTACAGTTAATTATATACATTGCTCTCTAATGAGCCTTTTCGGCGCAACCGAATACTTCTCTCATTTTGTAAACATACACCTCTTTCATAGCATCGCGTGCAGGGGAAAGAAATTTCCGGGGATCAATGATGGCAGGGTTTTCTGCTAAAACTTTTCGTGATGTGGCAGTCATTGTTATCCACCCGTCAGATGCAATGTTTATTTTACATACAGCCGTTTTCACGGCTTGCCTTACCTGCTCAACTGGTATTCCCTGCACCTGATCAAGTTTTCCCCCATAGCGGTTTATCATGGCAACATATTTCTGCGGTATTGAAGATGAACCGTGCAATACAATTGGAAAACCCGGAAGTCTTTTTTCGACTTCGGATAATATATCGAAGCGCAAAGGAGGGACAGGTTCTCCCGGTTTAACCCGAACCTTAAACACCCCATGTGAGGTTCCTATTGAAATTGCCAAACTATCTACACCTGACTTTTTAACAAATTCCTGTACCTTGGCGGGATCCGTAAAACACGACTCGAAATGTTCAATTTCTTCTTCTATTCCCGAAACAACACCTAATTCACCCTCTACAGTAACATCGTGTTTTTTGGCATATTCAACAACTTGGGCTGTCAGCTCAATATTTTTTTGAAATGGGAGCGCAGAGCCGTCAATCATTACAGATGAAAAGCCGTCTTCGATAGCGGCTTTGCACTCTTCATATGAAGTTCCATGATCGAGGTGCAATGCTAAAGGAATCTTCAAACCCTCTGATTGAATAATCTCAACACAAGCAGTTGCCATGTGCCTTGCCATGATAGGATTAATATATTTGCGCACGTTTGCCGAGCATTGCATGATAAATGGAGAGTTTGTTTCCATCGCAGCAGCAGCTATAGCCTGCATTTGCTCGAGACAGACAAAATTGAAGGCACCAATTACATAGCCGCCATCATAAGCTTTTTTAAACATTTCACGAGTATTTACAAACCCTAATTCTTTATATGATATCATTTTTGAAGTTTAAATATGTGTAAGTTATATTTGCTAAAAATATTTTCATACTTCATCTGTTACTATTTTGGACACGGCCTCATATTTTTCCGGGTTACGTTCAAAACAGATTCCCATGCATTCGTAAAAAGAAACCATATTCATGTCAACCAATCTTTGTTTAATGGCTTTTTGAGTATCCAAATATTGCACCCTGCCTTCGATGACACAGGTAACTGTTACACCCTTAATACCATCCCGAAGTAAGACGACAGCACCGGTACCTGCGTACACGGCCAGGTGCCTAAAATGTCTAAAGCTAAAGGTATTAATAAACTATTTATTATTTTATGAGTGTCGGGAATGATAAATAAATTGATTACATTATAAGAAAATTCTTGACATGAATCTAATCAAATTTATTGAATCATTTCCGGATGAATCTTCTTGTAGGATCAAATTTAAGGAATTTAGAGACTCACAGGGAGTCATTTGTCGAAAATGTGGAAGCAAAGATCATTATTGGTTGAAAACCATAGAACAGTACCAATGTAAGAAGTGTAAAACAGGACAACTTTACGAAGCGGCACTGTTATGCAAGCAAGTAATCTACCATTCAGACACTGGTTTATAGCGATTCATCTATTAACAGGTACAAAAAAGACCTTTTCTGCATTGGAACTGCAAAGACAAATTGGGCATAAATTTTACGAGCCAATCTGGTATATGATGCAGAAGCTCAGAATAACCATGGGCTTTCGAGACAGTAAATACAAACTGGATAAGATTGTTGAGTTAAATGAAGGATTTTTTGAAAGTGTTGATACAGAAAAAGATACTAATGAAAAATCTACTCCCAAAAAGCGGGGACGAGGTAGTCAAAAACAAACCAAAGTAATGGTAATGGCTTCAACGGTACATGTCTTTAAGAAAATCAAGAAGTACAACAAACCAACAAAATTCAGATATGTAAGAATGCTTGTGGTGGATAACCTAAAAGGGCAAACAGTTGATGAGAAAGTCTCGGAAAAACATTAAACATGATACTGTTGTAAAAACGGATAACTATTCCAGTTACTCTAACATTAAAGAACATGTTTGGTGTCATATACCGCAAAAGGTAAACCCGAAAGAGCCTGCATAGTATTACCCTGGGTTCATACGATGATAAGTAATGCAAAACGAATATTGCTTGGCGTACATCATATGATATCCACGAAATACTATCAAAATTATCTGGATGAGTTTTGCTACAAAGTGAACAGAAGAAATTTTGGCGAACAAATATTTGACCGATTGTTAATAGCTTGTGTAACTACCAATTATAAAAACGTTGTTAATCATTACTGATAGTCATATTAAAAAATAAACCTATAGGATCAAAAACAGTTGGGGATAGCGCAGAACACGGCATGTACCACATTGAATACACACTATAGCCTTCGTACCCTTACCTATAAAGAATAATAAGTGATTGCGGCAATTTATTAAGATTGACCGCATATAGCAGCCTGATTTTATAGGATTTATATATGAAAAGTTCTTAAGAAAATATTATTTAAATTTGTATAAGCTTAGGGCTGTGCTTTTCATAGCACCGACCATGTTATAGCAGTTCCAGATATGCAATCGGTAAAGGTAAAATAATAACAGGCGATTAACTCCATTCCAATTTGCATACACATGTATCCCTGCTTTTTAACAAATACAGTCTTACATAACACTAGTTATTTTATTAAGTGATTTCTACTTGTTTATAACCTCACTTTTAAGTTATTTCAATTACGTAACTTCAATGAAATTCTATTTAAGTTCGTTCTCCCAAAAATCAAGGTGATAATTTATCTCATCGGCATTCCATACTTTACTCACGATATCGATATCCCCATCGCCATCGATATCGCCGATAAAAGCATCGTGCCAGCCAGGATTATCTTCATGAATTATATTTGGTGAAAACTTTGGATGTTTAACCGTTCCAATGTCTTGAAAGATAATGCCGCGTTCCTTTAATCCGTCCGGTTTCATTAACTTATTCGGGTCTTCCTGCTCTCCCACAAAAATATCGAGGTCGCCGTCATTATCGAAATCTGCAACCTGAAGCGAATGGAATGAACCTGAATTTCCTACATTACTGTTTGGAAGAGGAATCTCTTCCATTTTCCATGTCTCTCCACCATCTTCATTAATGAGTAAGTAAATTCTTGAAAACTGGACGTCGCAGTCGGAATATATAATATCATTAAATCCGTTATTATTAATATCTCCGGTCCACACCCTGATCCCTCTTCCATAAGGAGTAGGGTCTTTGGGAGTATATGGCCATGCCTTTTTCACTCATTTTTCACCCGACGCACCCGGGTTTTTATACCAGAAAAAAGGCATGATCACATCCGGATAATTATCGTTGTCAATATCAACAACTCCCCGGGGAAATAAACCTGAATGCACATAATTTTCATCCACATCTGTTGCAATATCTGTATATGTCCAGTTGTAGGGATCTGTTTTATTGTACCAGCGCAGTGTGCCGGCAGATTGGTTATACATAACAATATCTTCTATACCATCAAGGTTTATATCTGCTATAACAATATCATGATTCGCGTTCAACATATCGCCGTTATATAGATGTTTTCCCCATTCAGAATTCGGTTTTATTTTTAAATTTCCCGGATTTTGAAACCATACATGCCCCATTACAAGGTCAACATAACTATCACTATTCACATCAACAGCAGCGGCACCTAATTGATATCCTTCTGCTATTCCGATAAAATGTGGTATCCATTTATCAGCGCCACTATTTTCGTACCAATATGCTTTATCATCATCTGAACGACGCTGGACAGTGACATCCAAATCACCATCCTTGTCATAGTCGGCCAACGTGAATCCTCCCGTGCCCCATGATGTTCCTGGCAAAGGATTCGCTATTACATGGTGTCTGAAAGTAATCTGAGAAGATGAATTGCAGGAAGAAAAAATAAGAAAAGAAATAGACATAACGCGTTAATAGTATCAGCTCACTTTGAAGTGTAAATGAAAATGAGCACCATTTTTTTTTTGCTGAGAATTGATCTTTTCATTTATATAAAAAATTAAAGCATTTATTAAATATCTAATTTGAATTTGTAAACCGGAAATAAAACCGGTATTTGAGCAAAAGCTATTCAATTACGGCCAAATTAGTTTAAATCCGCTATTAAATATTTTGTTCATCTTTGCGTATAGGGGGATTTTTCCCACTAGTTTTTAATTTTTGAGCTATTTAGAAAGATAATAGTTGCAGGCAACTGTTCCTTTAGCTTTCATCTTCTTCTGATTTAAAATATCAGTCATCCTTTATTTTAAACTTTTCAGGAAATTTACTGTAACAGGGAGCTGGTCGATTGCATCTTTTGCCTCATCTTCAATATAATACTTTTTAACTCCCGATTTTACAGCCTGCCTGAGTATTAAAGGCCAGTTAGTTACACCTCTGCCAAGTGATACACTGGTCTCATCGGGCGCTGAACCAGTGTTATTCCCCGGTACATTATGCCTGATCTCTTTCAGATGCATCAGTTCAAACCTTCCCGGATATTTTTTCAGATATGCCAGGGGATCTGCTCCCCCGTGGATCATCCAGAAGACATCGAGTTCATAAGTAACCAGATCAGGTTTGGTGCCTGCAAGAATTTCATCCATCATATTTCCGTCGGGTGTATTAAACTCATAACCATGAGGGTGGTAGAAAAACCGTAAACCAGCCTGTTTCATTTTTAGACCAAACGAATTAAAATCACTGATTACTTTGGCTGCCTCTTCCCTTCCAAATGCTTTGTTATGGGGTATCCAGCCAATGCCAACGAATTTTGCTCCGAACATTTTTGCCTCTTTAACAATTGATTCTATATCCTTTTCGAACTTATCATACCCGAAGATCATGCTGGTGCATTTCAGTCCGTTTTTGTCGAGAAGTTTTTTAAAATCTTTAGCTATATTACCGTAATAATCTGAAACTTCCACCTCATTGATACCCATTGGCTTCAGTAGCGCAAGTGTCCCGGGAACATCTTTGGCAAGTTCAAAACGTAATGAGTAAAGCTGCAGGCCAAAAGGCTGATTGAAAGATCCTTTCCTAGCTGAAATTATTTCACCGGTCCCGTTTTGTAACCATACATCCAGACGTGGCGCGTCACCATCGTATGGCTTTCCTAAAATATCAATATCTCCGTCTCCGTCGAGGTCGGCAATTTCGGATTCATGCAGGTCAATACCCTGCGAAATAATTATCTCTTTTGTGAAATTACCTTTTCCATCACCAAGGAGTATCCTGTTAGTGGCATTTGTATTATTAAACAGCGTCATCTCAGCATTCCATATATCGAGATTCCCATCCCCGTCAAAGTCGATAATACTCAATGAGTGACCGTTACTGACCTTTGGCAATATTTCTTTTTTTACCCATGTATCTTTCTGATATTCATACATATACATAGGAACCCATCCGTCACCGACCACCAAAACAACTTCTGGTCTCCCATCTTTAATCAACTGACCTGCAGCAGAACGGCTGAAGGTATATGCTCCATCAATGGTATTAAAGGAAAACTTGTCATATCCGGTATATTTAAACCACATTCCACCTCCGACAATATCCTGTATGCCGTCACCGTCAATATCTGCTTTTGAAAGTCCTTCATGTTCATTGGTTCCTTTGAAAGACGGGTATGTTCCATGTTGTTCCATCTGTCCATCTTTATAATACTTGTAAACAGGAATCAACTTCCATTCAGTCAATATCTTTGGTTTTGACGGAATACGGGTAAAATAGAGAGTCTGGTCACCCTGCGCCCAGAATACAAGGTCGGGTTTATGATCCCCGTCAAAATCTCCTGTCATCTGGTCATGAATTTTATTTCCTCCTGAATTCCTGATCAGGTACCTTTTCCATGATTTAACATTCTCAAAATCAGGATATGGATTTTCCCACCACCATACATGGTTGGATCTATAATCACCTCCGGCAATAATATCCATGTCTCCGTCGCCATCAACATCGCAAGTGGTTGTTCCGGCTTCGATAAAGAGAATACTGTCCTCTACAACATATTTTTCCCACCCGTCTGGCATGCGCCTGTACCATACCATTGCCGGGGCATTAGTTCTTTCGGAGATGCAAAAATCGTTTATACCATCGTTGTCGAAATCGGCCACAGCAGCTGAGGTTTGTTGTCCACCTCCGTTGGGAATTTCGATACCGCCGGTTTTGCTTGAAATATGCACCCAATTAATGGGATTTTGCTGTGCCTGGGCATGTCCAATCAATCCGAACAGAAATGTAACAAGTAAAAGTTTCATTTTTTTCATCTTGCAATTTTAATATTTATTAATTTAAATAAAACATATTTTAAACTTTGCCTTAAGACAACTATTTTTACACCATAACCCGATACTTTTTCCCCCGATCTGTTATTGATATGCAGCCGGTGAGGGTAAAATATTGACAGACAATTAACTGCATTCAATTTGTATATATGCGTATCCCTACTTTTTAACGAATATAGTCATGTATAGCACGAGTTATTTTGCTAAGTGATTTCTACCTGTTTATAACCTCCCTTTTTCTTAAAAAAAAGAAACAAGACTATAAAAGAGACGAGCATAAAAACAGGAAGAACAACCACGGTTTTTAAGGCTTCTTTTTTTGCATCAAACATGCTGTTTTCAATGATTTCCCGTTCATGAACCGGAGCTTTTTCGAAGCTGACAATATTAAGCGTCTGGTAGGTACCGAAAATGCTGTTCTTTTCAACGCTGATATATTTCTCCTGCAAACTGGTTTGGTTCATCCTGTCATAGGCTGCAATGTTATCATCGATTCCTTTATCCTGAACAAAGCCCAGGAAGACAGCTCCGATAATTCCTACTGCCATCATTCCAACACCGGTGGTCACATTTAAGGTTAAAGCTCCCCCTTTAGGAAAACGCTCACCTACAATCCCAATCATGGTAGGCCACAGATAGGATTTAGCAAATCCATAAATAGTGGCCGCGATAAAAATTATGATACCGGTTGCCATGGAAAGAAAGAACAAACCTGCTGCTGCAATGGCAGAGCTAAAGATTAGCAGCCCCGAAGGTTTAAGTTTTTTTATAACTGGCCCGGCAAAGTAGCGGGTTATGGTCATAATCAGTGCAGTATAGACCAAAATCCAACCGGGCTGCAAATGGAGGTTCTTCATTTCGTTGGCCATGAGATCAACAATCCAGCTATCTGTTCCCAGTTCGGTAGTGGCTAAAGGAAACATAATTAATAACAGTATGATAAAGATTGGTTGTCCGAGTACCCGCACATAAATTCCGAAGGCACCTGTAAACAGAATAATCAGTATTATTTCCAATGTATGAGACAGGCTGAAAAAATTTCCAACTTCAAAAACGATCAACGAAATAATAATGAGTGCTCCCAGAATCCCTAATTCTTTGAGCATATCCCTGTAAGAAACCCCTGCAGCAACCCTCTCCTGAACAGGAAACTTCTTATTCAACATTAAAAATCCATAAATCAGCATCGGGATTAGAATGATAGCAATCTTGTACTGCCACTTCATTGATTCGCCCATTGAGATGGCTATAATTCCACCAACCACCATCCCGGCAGGCCAGCCTGCATGCAGCTTATTAATCCATTTTGTTTTTTCTTTAGAAAACATGGTTGTAACAGCCGGGTTAATTGTTGCTTCAATTGTACCATTGCCCAGAGCAAAAATGAAAGTGCCTATGTAAAGCATCCAATAGCCGTTTGCCAATAATGTAATCACCAATGAACTGATGTGGCAAATAAAGGCAAAAGCCATAGCCCGACCATATCCAATTTTGTCAATAATTAGGCTGAACAGAACGATAGATACCGCAAATGGCCATAATCCTACACCCATGATTTCACCCATCTGGGTTTTGGTCAGGTTAAATTCTTCTCCCCACTCGGTAATGAGCATTGCCCGAAGCATGAATCCGAAGGAAGTTGCCATCAAAGCAAAAAAGCAAGCGCGAAAAAGGCTTTTTTTAGATTTTTCATCCATAATGTGGAATGTGTTTGAGTTAAGTTTATCGTTAATTTATTAATCGGAAATTCCGAGAATTCTTCTGTTACGGTCACTAGTTGTAAGTTTTCCGGCAAAATCATCAAAAGAAACTTCTGTTGCGTTGATAATTTGTTGTCTGATAAAAAGTGCACCTTCCGCTGCACCTTGTTCTGGGCTTTTCAGGCAATCTTCCCATTCCAGGATAGCCCAACCATCATAGTTTTTTTCAGTCAGTAATGAGAAAATCCGTTTAAAGGCAACTTGCCCGTCTCCCAAAGAGCGGAAGCGACCGGCGCGATTTACCCATGGCTGGTAGCCTCCATAAACCCCAACAAGACCGGTGGGGTTGAACTCCGCATCTTTCACATGAAAAGCTTTGATCTTATCAGCAAATATCTCGATGAATTGAATATAATCCATTTGTTGAAGCAGCATGTGGCTGGGATCATAAGTTATGCAAGCCGCCGGATGATTACCTGACATTTCGAGAAACATTTCGTAGGTGGCTCCGTCAAATAAGTCGGAACCCGGATGCAGTTCATACCCTATGGTAATACCATTCTCGCGGGCAAAATTTAACACGGGCATCCAACGTCCCACCAATTCTGCAAAAGCCTCATGGATTAACCCATCAGGCCGTTGCGGCCAGGGATACATTGTGTGCCAGGCAAATCCGCCCGACAAGACTGAGATATTTTTTGTGCTGAAATTTACCGATGCTTTAATGGTCATCATCAGTTGGTCGGTGGCCCATTCGGTCCTGGCATTTGGAGTCAATCCCCCTGGATAAAAAGCATCGAACATGGTTTCGTAGGCCGGGTGAATAGCCATCACCTGTCCTTGTAGATAGGCAGCAAGTTCAACCAGCGTTAAGCCTTTTGACTCGACTTTCCCTCTTAATTCATCGCAATAAGTCTTGGATGTGGCGGCCAGCTTTAAATCGATCAGGCGATCGTCCCATACAGGTAATTGAATACCTTTGTAGCCTAAGTCAGCAACCCATGAAGTAATTCCATCAAGATCATTGAAGGGGGCCTCATCTCTTACAAACTGGGCTAAAAATATGGCAGGCCCTTTAATAGTTTTCATAATTATTATATTTTTTGCAGCATTTTTTAATTAGAAATGTCAATCCATTTACGGGATTTCGAGGACTCCAGAACAGCATCAAGCACCATCTGGCACTTATATCCATCATAAAAGTCAGGAGTGATTTTCACACTATCGGCAATAGCCATCAGGAAATCGCCAATCTCATGAATAAAAGTATGTTCCCATCCGATGGTATGGCCAGGTGGCCACCATCGGTTTATGTAAGGATGTTCGTTCTCTGTCACCAAAATGTTTCTGAAACCTTGCTCTGCAGAATGATCATCCCTGGAATAATATTCCAGTTCATTTAGTCGCTCAAGGTTGAAAACAAGACTTCCTTCGCTCCCAAATATTTCGAGTCGTAGAAAGTTCTTTCTGCCTGTTGCAAAGCGGGTTGCAATAAAATTTCCTGATGCCCCATTGGTAAACCGGGCAAGAAAAGTGGTTGCATCATCGGCAGTTACTTTTCCTGACCGGTCAGTTCCGGGTATTTTCCTTTTGTCGATAAATACTTTCCCCTCGCCGCAAACCGAATCAATTTCTCCAACAAGAAATCGGGCGAGATCAACCGTGTGGGCATTCATATCGCCATGAGCTCCCGATCCGGCCAATTTAACATCGTGGCGCCAAACCCATGGAAATTCCGGATCTACCAACCAATCCTGATAATAAACCGCGTTGAAATGATAAATTTGACCCAATTTCCCTTCCGATATCATTTTTTTTGCCAGTCCGATTGCAGGCAGTCTACGGTAGTTAAATGCTATCATGTGCTTCACTCCGGCCTGTTCGGCAGCCTTCATCATCTGCATGGCCTCACTGGCATTCATGGCTGCTGGTTTTTCGCAGATCACATGTTTTCCTGATTGTGCAGCCGCGACCGCGATGGGCATATGTGTATTATTGGGAGTACAAATATCGATAATATCAATATCCCTGCGGTTAACCAAAGTTTCCCAGGAAGTCTCAAAAGACAACCATTCCAACCGTTGTGCAAAATCTTTTTCAGAGGCAGGATTGATGTCACAGGCGGCTTTCATTACCGGTTTAAAAGGAAGATCATAAAATTGTGCCACATCATACCATGCATTTGAATGAGCCCGTCCCATAAACCGGGCGCCTACAATCCCGATGTTTAATTCCCTTTTCATTTTGGATTATTTTGCCTCCTTGAGGCTTTTTATTGTTTTCAAACGTTTTAGATTTTGGCAGTTGGCAGTGTGCATAAAGCGGTGGACTGCGAGTTGTACCTTTGCATTTAAAACCTTTAGCTTAATTTTGAATAATACACGATTAAACAATTTCCAGTTCGTAATCAAAAATATTGGCAATTAATTTCATGGCTGCTTTCTGATGACCTTCCATTACAACATAATGGTGTGATACAACTTTATCAACAAAGTTCTGTCCATCTTTTACCTTAATAATACCTCCATTTAAACAATCGGAATTTTCGTATTGAATATAGCCGGTTAACTCGGCTTCTGATAGTGATATTTTTTTCAGGTAAGGCTGGAATTTAACCAGGGTAATTGGACCCGTTGGCATGGTTGCATCAATAACAGTTGCATTTTCATCAACCATTGCGAGAACTCTTTTACGCAAATTCCACTTATCTGAAAAAACTTCGGGCAGCAAGCCAAAATAACCGCAGTGTGCAGCCAGGATATGGTTGTCGGGCTCATCTACTTCTGGGAAATGAGGTATACGTTCGTGTGCCAAAGCTGCCTGCTTCATAATAAACGGGTACAGGTTCGTCATGAAAAATGGGACCTGTAAAACTTTATCTGCAATTATTTCGGTGAGCATAACCATTGTATCTGCCTCGCAACCCCAAACAAGTTTTTCTTCCTGGTAAAGTAAATTCCATGCAAGACAAGGTGTTGTATCGCAACTTCCCGATTCATTCAGGCAGTTTAAGCCCATGGCCAGTATGTTCTCATCTTTGGTATATTCCTTTCTTAGCTCCATATATAATTTTACAGCGCTTAATAAAGGCTTACCGGAGATGCTTTTTTGTTTCGATGTCCAATTATCGATAACATGTTGTGCTTCGTTGTCAGGAATCTGACTTGCTTTTTTTGCCAGCTCTTTAAAACAGCGTTGTTCGATTTTTATTCCATATTTTTCGAACATTTTTTGGGATGATTCCTTTTCAAGCCAGTAAAATCGTTTAAAAATATCAGACTGCTTCCCTGTTGGTCCTGCAGGATCGTCCTGATAGACTACGAATTTACTTTTGGCTAATAACCTTCGTACCAAAAGTGCCCTGCAAGCTAATTTAGTATCTTCGAGGCTGGGCGGACAAATAGTTTGAATTCCATTCAACTTTAAATAATGTACAACTTCCCAGTCCCACATATTTACGGTACCAAATTCAGATGTAATAACCATTATAGGCAGGGAAATAGCTTTTAATTCTTCAATTTTATTGTATGCTTCACCGAGCATTTGAGGGAAAATAACTGCATCGGCATTAGGTAAGGTTGCGCCAAGGGCATGCGGTTCTATAAATTCTGCATCCTCTTTTAATAAATCTTTTACAATACTTAAATGTTTATCAAAATTTTCGTCACGTCCCGGATCAAAATAAACTGGTATTAATGTTGTTTTCATAAGTCTTACTTTCTTTAGATAATAATGATTTAAATTAACATAATTACTGAAACTCTGATCTAAAATCCTATTATTTTTAAGTGCAATATTGTTCAATTCGTCTTGTGTTATTTTTTGAGTTGCTCCTTTTGTAGTGGCAACAGCTGCACCAAGTAGATTTCCTTTTATACAAGCTTCCAAAAGCGATTTTTGCTCTAAGAAATAGTGAATAAATGCTGCTGAAAAAGCATCACCCGAACCCAGTGGATCCGCCAATTCGATCTGATAGCCAGGGATGTAATGTTCACCTTCCTTTTTGTCGAGAAGGAAAACTCCATTTTCTTCCAATGTAACAAGGATAGTTCTGATGTCGAATTGGATGGATATTTCCCGGGCTATTTTTGGGATATCCGATGCACCCAGTCGGAATATTTGATTCATTTCCCAGGCTTCATGATGATTAATTTTCAACACATCAGTAAATTGCAAAGAATGCTCAATGGATCCCTTTGTATAGCAATCCTTTCTTAGGTTCACATCCAGAAACTTGATTGCTTTGGTGGCGTTAACCAGTAATTCGGTAATGGTTTCTCTGCTTTTCTGAGATCTTTGTGCAAGCGTTCCAAAAGCTATACAATCGGCAATTTTGGTTATTTTAAGCAAATCATTAGTAATTTCTATCTGATCGTATGCTACATTAGGGTTGATTATATAGTCCGGATTTTTAAATTTATCAAAACTGACATTAACCGTCCCGGTCGGAAATTGAGAATCCTGTTGAATAAATGAAGTTGATAATCCAAAAGATTTTAAAATTGCTAATGCGTTTTCGCCCAGGTCATCGTTCCCAACCCGTGAAACAAGGAAACATTCATCTCCCAGTTCGTTAAGTCTGAAAGCAAGGTTAGAAGGTGCTCCTCCCAGTATTGTCATGTCAGGAAGGATATCCCACAAAAGTTCGCCTACAGTTATTACAGTATATTTGTTTTCAGGCATTATACATGCGTTTTTATGCCAAACCTGCTTTTTTTATTTTTCCCCATGCAACATCAAACTCGCTCAGTCCCTGATCGGTCAAGGGATGTTTAAACATGTCGAAAAAGATGTTTTCAGGTAATGAAACAATATCAATTCCTGCTTTCATGCAATCAATGACGTTAGCCCTGTTTTTAATGCTGGCTGCCAGTATTTCGCCTTTAAAACCATAGTTTTGCTTAATTTTAACCGAATCATTCATAAGTGCTACTACATCACCACCGATTTTATCGAGTCTGCTTATTACTATACTCACGAAAGTCGGGTTAGTTTTCAAGGCCAGTAAAACCTGATCGGGGGCAAATACCATAGTTACATTCACCCTGATATTTTGAGCGCCAAGTATCCTGGAAGCTTTTAAGCCCTCGGGGGTCAAAGGAACTTTTATGACAACATTGGGTGCTAACCCGGCAATAATCACAGCCTCTTTTATAATATCTTCTGCTTTTACAGCGACAGCTTCCGCGCTAACTGGCCCTTTCACAATATTACAAATTTCTTTTATAACATCATAAAAAACTTTGCCGGATTCCAGTACCTTACTTGGATTAGTGGTAATTCCATCCAAAAGTCCCGTATCATTTGCTCTTTTTATGGATTCAATGTCAGCAGTATCTAAAAATATTTTCATCTTATTATTTGTTTTTATTCTCGATTAATAGTATTAAGTCATCAATAGTTATTTGAATATCTGATTCATCTCCTAATTCGTCAACCAATATATCGGCTTCGGTAAAATCTTCATTAGATGTATAATCATTGGTTGTTATCAGGCAATTGAAATTAGCGGCTTTCGCAGCAATCAAACCGTTACGGCTATCTTCAACAACCATGCAGTTTTTGGGGTTAATATTCAGCTTTTCAGTACATAAATTATAGATTTCAGGATCCGGTTTTTTTCTTGAAACCATGTCCCCGGCTAAAATAGCCTGAAAATTGCCTACTCGTTCTTTTCCCAGAAGAAGTTCAACGATCAGGCGAACACTTTTTTCATTGGAAGTTGAGCAAACTGCCAGTTTGAGGTTGTTTGCTATGGCTTCATCAATTATTCGCCTGATTCCGGGCCGCAGGGGCAAGGTACCAGTCTCAATCAATTGCATAAAAAACTTTGTTTTTCGTTCGTGCAAATCAAGGATAAGCTGTTCCCGATCATCAAACTGCGCAGGCCATCCTTTCTCGTCGAAGTAATACTTCATCCGTTCTTTGCCTCCTGCCACTTTCAGGAGCTTTTTATACTCCTCAATGCTCCATTCTACGTCAATTCTCTTGTCGGTAAAAGCCATATTAAAAGCAACGCGATGACCGTCTCTTTCCGTATCAACTAATACCCCGTCGCAATCAAAGATCAGCGCTTCCATTATAATTTTCCCCTATTTATATATCATGAAATATTTTCAATAATTTCTTTTAAGCAACTTAAAAATTCAGAAGCTTTTGCTCCGTCAACTGCCCGGTGGTCGCATGCCAATCCAAGAGTAAGACTTTCAATAATTATTATCTTGCTATCTTTTGGTACTACCTTTTTCTCCACAGCACCAACACTCAAAATAGCACATTCCGGGGGATTAATTATCGGCAGGAACCTGCTGATTCCATACATTCCAAGATTACTTACAGTAAAAGTTCCGGGTTTATCCATATGGATTATTCCCCGTCGGGCATCTTCCGCATTTTTCCGCGAGCGGTCGTTGATTTCAATTAGATTTAACCTGTCAGCATCAGGAATAACAGGAACCATCAACCCGGTTGGTGTCGATACTGCTACTCCTATATTTATTTCCAGTTTGAGCAGCATCTTTTCATCGTCAACCCACGAATTCATTTCCGGGAACTTTTTTAACGCTTCTGCCGTTGATTTAATAATGATATCGTTTACAGAGATTTTGATGCCCAGGTTTGAATTCGTTGTTTTTCTCCATTTTAAAGTGTTTGTAACATCAACTTCAGAGAAAATATAATAATGTGGGATGGTCAGTTTGCTGAAACTTAGTCGTTCTGCAGCACGTTTTCTAGCCTTAAGAAAAAGAACTACCTGATCTCCGGGGATTTCCTTTAATATGGCAGATTTAACCGGGCTGATGGATGAAATAACATCTTTTTTCATTACCCGCCCCCCATATCCGGTTCCTTGTATTGAACCAAAAATAATTCCTGTTTCCTCAGCAATTTTTTTTGCGACAGGAGTACCCTTTTTTTCTGATTTATTGAGTTCAAGATAAGCCTCAACGTCTTTTTTGACAATCCGGCCGTTAGGTCCAGAGCCTTTTATTTCTGAAAGTTCCAGATTTCTTTCTTTGGCTATTCTTCTGGCCGAAGGACTGGAAAACAGACCTATAGGTTTGCTCTCCTCCATATTGACTGAAGAAATTTCATCTTTTGTTTCATTTTTTTCTACAGTTGACGATATTTTTTCATTTTTATCCGGAACGCTTTCATCTTTTTGACCGATGTAAGCAATTGGTTTATAAACTGCTGCCTCATCGCCTTCTTTAAATAACAACTTTAGAACGATTCCTGCTTTAGACGTTTCGACCTCGAAGCTGGCTTTATCAGACTCAACAGTTGCCACGATATCGCCTTCTTTTACCTCATCGCCTTCTCCGATATGCCATTCGATGATCTTTGCAAATTCAATGTCCTGACCTACCTGAGGCATATTTATCGCTGTTGCCATAGTTTCATCTTTTTAAGCTTTTTGATTACTCCCAAACAACAAAATATTTTCAGCCACAGCTTGTTTTAAGGCATTATATTGCGCCTGCAGAATAGTTAGCGGGTTGTATTCGGTTGGTTTGGATTGATAATAATGCAAAAATCCATCGATAAAAGCATATTTCAGCTGAGTTGAAATATTGATTTTAGAGCACCCCAATGAGATACATTTTTTAAAAACCTCTTCCGATAAACCGGTTCCACCATGCAGGGCAAGGGGAGTATCAGATAATTGGCTGATTTCTTTCAACCGATCGAAGGCAATTTTAGGTTCTCCCTTATAAATACCATGAGCTGTTCCGATTGCCGGGGCAAAACAATCAACTTTTACTTTTTCCAGAAATATTTTTGCTTTCTTCGTGCCGGCCAGATGGACGTCTTCCTCTTTTATTATAATATCATCTTCAATACCTCCAATTTCGCCAAGTTCCGCTTCAACACTAATCCCATGAGGTTTGGCCATTTTTATTACCCGTTGGCTAAGTGTAATATTTTCCTCAAAAGGTTTCGAAGAAGCATCAATCATTACGGATGACCAGCCTGCATTGATGCAATTTTGAATGATATTGAGGTCTTTGCAATGATCCAGATGGATTGCTACAGGTATGGTCGTGTTTTCAGTAAGCTCTTTTATCCAACTCACTATTGGCTTAAATCCCCAAAAAAGGACTGTTTTTTCCGAGGTTTGCACTATAACCGGAGATTGCAATTCCTGAGCGGTTTCAACCACAGCTCTCATCGAGTTATAATCCAATATATTAAAAGCACCCACAGCATATTTGCCTTCGCGCGCTTTTATTAGCATTTCAGTCATATTAACCAAAGGCATATCTTTTCTTTTATTTTAATTACTATTTATTCAGAGTTCACAACTTTCTTTGCTGCTCTGACAATATCATCAACCTGAGGTACTACCATTTTTTCAAGATTCAGGTTAAAAGGGCAGGGGGTATTTAATCCACCCAGTATTTTAACAGGAGAATCAAGGTAATCGAACGCCTCTTCCTGGATGATGGATGAAATATCCGAACCAACACCACCTCTTCGCACAGCCTCCTGAACGATAAGCACATGTTCGGTTTTTTTCACCGAATTGATAATAGTTATTTTGTCCAGGGGCACCAATGTTCTTGGGTCAACCACTTCGGCATCAATTCCTTCTTTGGTTAATATTTCTGCTGCTTCCATAACTTTTGGCACCATACCCGACCAGGCTATGATGGTCAGATCTTTTCCTTTTTTCTTGATATCGGCTTGTCCCAGTGGAATTATATATTCTTCTTCAGGAACTTCACCCTTATTCATATATAATAACTTGTGCTCGATAAAGATCACGGGGTCATCGCAACGGATGGCCGCTTTCAGTAAACCTTTTGCATCATATGGTGTGGAAGGCATGACCAGCTTTAAGCCCGGAATATGATAGAAGATGGCTTCCAGGTTTTGTGAGTGCTGTGCGGCTAATCCATTACCAACACCACCTTGTGTACGAAGAACCAGGGGCACTCTGGCAGTATTTCCTGACATAAATCGAAACTTAGCGGCCTGATTGACAAGTTGATCTAAAATTAACATTGTGAAATCGATAAAAAGGATTTCAACTACCGGGCGCATTCCCGTCAGGGCAGCTCCAATACCGGCGCCTGTAAATCCATTTTCTGAAATGGGAGTATCAAAAACCCTTTTGTTACCAAATAGATCAAGCAAACCGACTGTTACTTTATATGAACCTCCACGTTCAGCAATACCTTCACCCATAATGAAAACCTTATCGTCGCGGGCCATTTCTTCTTTAAGCGCTTCATTTAAAGCATCGCGATACATCAGTTCGCGTGTTGCAATCAATACATCTGAAACCATCTAATATTCCTCCACAAATTTTAAGAAATTTTCTTTCGACATCTCCGGGCTTTTAATCGCAAAATCAATTGCAGCCTTAATTTCAGTCATGACAAGCTTTCCAATTTCAACGATTTCATTTTCTGATAATCCGGCCAATTCAATTAAATGTTTTTTTCCGATTAACAGCGGATCGTGTAATTTATAATAATCTACCTTTTCTTTTGGAAGGTAAAGACCTGGATCGTTAATATGGTGTCCACCTTTTCTGAAAGTGATGCATTCCATCAGGAATGGCCCTTCCCCATTTTTGCAGCGCTCAACAAATGATTTGGCTATTTCATAAACTTTAAGGACATCATTTCCATCGAGGCGGACACTTTCCAAACCAAAGCCAATACCCCTTTTATACAATTCCGTTTCGCCGGTAGAATCCTCAATAGGGGTCGATACTGCAAATTGATTGTTCTCAATTATAAATAACACCGGTAACTTCCATGCCGCAGCCAGGTTAAGACCTTCAAGAAATGAACCGATACTTGAGCCACCATCAGAAACAAAAGTGGAAACCATCTGTTTCTCCTTGCGAATCGAAATTCCAAGAGCGGCTCCCACTGCAATTGGCACTCCTGATCCCACTATACCATTAGCGCCTAAATTATTTTTAGTATAGTCGGCAATATGCATTGATCCGCCCAGACCTTTACAATATCCATTTTCTTTACCCAGCAACTCGGCATACATTATTTTTAAATCGGCTCCCCAGGCCAGGCAATGCCCATGGCCCCGATGAGTACTCGTGATATAGTCTTTTTCATCCATAGCAGCACAAACACCGGTAGCTATAGCCTCTTCGCCCAAATATGGATGAAAATATCCCCTGATATATCCATCCCTGTATAGTTTGATTGCCTGCTCTTCAAACCTTCTGATTTTATACATTGTTGTATAAAGAGAAACCAAAAAATCTCTCTGGGTTTTTTTCACTTTATTTTCGTTTTTTGTTTTTCATAAGTGATCTTATTTCAGGGAATAGCCTGTACTGAGAATTTGTATTTATCTCCTCTGTATATGGATTCTTCCGCCTCCAAAATCAATTCTTTTTCGCAAAAAGTAACACCTTCTACTTTTATTCCAACCATTTCTTTTTTTATTCCAAATTTTTCTTTTGAATATTCATCCAGACTCATTGCACTTAAATCCTGTTCTATCTTTGTAATATAATGGTAATACATATCATTATATATCTTATATAACGAACCCTGTAAATGATGTTTCCAAATTTCAGGACAGCATGTAAGCGAAATAAAACGAGTTTCATGCATCATTGGTACTTCATTAGCCAACCGTAACCGTTTTAATTTGAAAATTGGACCTGGAATTAAATAAACCTTACCGGAAACATTAATTGACCAATCTTTATCAATAATTTCCGAATCCAATAATACAGTTGAAGGGGTTAGCCCCTGTTCAATCATATTCCTGGTAAAGCTCAAAATTTTTGCAGCTGATCTGCCAACAATAAAATCCTTTACAAAAGTTCCTTTCCCCCTGATTTTAATTGCCCATCCTGCATTTTCAATTTCCTGTAATACTTTTCGGGCAGTTGTATTGCTGACATTATATTCTTTAATAATTTCATTTTCTGATGGCACTTTAGAGCCGGGTATCAATTCATTATTTTTAATACTTGCAATTATTGAATTAAAAATAGTCAGATATTTCGGTATTTCTATCTCCTGCATATTCAATAAAATATTAGGTACTTATAGCGTTAACGCTATAACATGAAACAAAAATACAAATTATTTTAATATTTCAAAGGGAATAACTAATCAGTAAAGCCAAAATTAGCGATATGATTGAAGCTCCTCGCGCCAAGCTGCGTGGAATCTTCGATCCCCAATAAGGAATTTTATATTTTATATTAACAATTTAATAAATAGCTGCTGCCTTTTACTTTAACAACCTGCTTTTTTGAGTTTGTCATCGATAAATTTTTTGGCTCTTGGAATATCGGCTTCATCGAGGTGTTCGATGATAATGGGGATATTTGGATGGATTGCAGATAATCTCTTCAAATAGAGATCATAGTTTAAAATCCCCAAGCCGGGGGCCGGTAGTTCTACTGAACCTGCACCCCTGAAGGTATGCGATTCGTCAGCATCGATGTTGGCGTGTTTTTCTGCAATGTTTTCAGCCCTTTTGCAATCTTTTGCATGTGCGATTCTGATCCGGTTGCCTAAAGCATTGAAAATGCGGTTGAGTTCTCCATCAACATCATTAATATTGATATCCGAAAAATAATTTGTCGGGTCCATCAGTAAGCCCAATGCATGATGATTCACATCAGAAAAAAGTCTCAATAACTGATTCACCGTACCGATAATATTATTGACGTAGTTCTCAACAAGGAAAACCGAACCATTATCGTAAGCAAATTTTGTAAGATCAGTCACTATTTCACAAAGCGTTTCATAGGCTTCGTCAGTTCCGTTTTTTTCATGATATACCCAATCACTCTCCTCGTTAAAAGTGCCCGTTTCACTTACCACATAAGGTGCACCTAGATGACGTGCAAACTTTAAAAGTGTTTTTAGGTTTTTGAGATTCTCTTCCCTTTTTATCAGATTGGGATGGACAATATTAGTATAGCCTGAGACTGCCACAATGGGTAAATTTGCATCACGAAATGCATCCCTGATGAAATGACACTTTTCGCGGTTCAGCAAATCGAATGAAAGGTCCATTCCTTTAAACGAAAGGTCGAGCTGAACAGAAGTAAATCCGTGTGCTTTAATTCTCCTTATCGACTCCTCCAAAGTATAAGGGAAATAGCCGTTGAAAATTCCTACTGAAATCATAGTATGTCCTCCTGAATTGTATTGATTATTTCTGATAAATGTATAGTTCTTTGCTCTTTGATAGATTGATAACAGGCATCGATAATTGCCATTGTAGTTAAATTATCCTTTCCGCTGATTTCGGGTTCGGAATTGTTTTCTATCGCCACGAGCAATTGGGCCATTGTGCCCTGAAATGCATCGGGGAACCAGACTTTCTTCCACCGGGGACGAATCCATTGGTCAGGAAATTGCTTGGATGTAAATTCGAGGGTGCTGGGGGTTGGTACCGGATATTTCGGCCAGCCAATGGTCCCTTGCGCCATGCCATCCATCCCCTCAACCCGCCATTTAATATAAATGTCCTTTTCAGCTCCTTCACCAGGCCAGGCCCAGACATCGTCGAGGCTTGTAGCCATAAAATCATTCGCATATTGAAAAGTATATTGGGATATCCCGTCGATGTGATTGAAACTGGTTCGTGGATCTTTGCGGGTGAGCGCGGTAATCCGTTCAGGATTCCCGAAAAGGTAACGGAATGAATCTATGTGATGAATCCCCATATTAAGGATCTCGATGCGATCGTATTTTTTAAGAAATTCCTGCCAATGCGGGATTGCCCGCATCTCAATGGTTGCCAAAACAGGCTCACCCAGAAAACCCTGATTCAGAATACTCTTTAATGCCCTGACAGATTGATCGTAACGCATATTGGAGTTGACACCCAGTTTGATCCCGGCCTCTTCGCACAGCTCCACAATCAGTTTAGCTTCCTGATAATTCATCGCCAGAGGTTTCTGACATAACACCCCTTTAATATGATCATTCTGTTTGACCAGTTCCCTGATCACATCCAACTGTGCATCGGGCGGTATAGCAATATCTACAATCTCAACTTCAGGATCATTTATTAATTCCTGCCAGCTTTCATAAACTTTAGAAATATGATGGCGTGCTGCTATTGCTTTCGATTCTTCAAGACTCAGGGAAGTAATTGCATGAGGATTAAGTCCTGCATCCTTATAGGCCACCAGATGGCAATCGGCCATAATAAATCCCGCGCCAATACAACCTATCCGGAAATTCAGTCTTTCCGGCATAACAGGTTCGATGGAAAAATCAATATTACTGGCTTTCATATTACTGATTATCAAATATTAACATATATTATAATAACAAATCTTTCGTAAGTTTAAATCCTATTAACACATCTTTAAGATCATAATAATTATCTCTCTTCTGCGTATCGCTTTTTGTATCCCTTCCAGGTTTCCAGCGATCGGGTCAATGTTTCTACAACATCGCCCTTAAGATTATAACATTGCAAGCCAATAGGTCCGCTGTAACCATTGTCTCTTAGTGATTTTACAAACCGATAAGTATCGAATGATCCCTGACCTAAAGGCTGTATCAGACGGTCCCATCCAAATTGTTTGGTATCTCCGTCGTCAGCCCCGCATATATTTATAGCAAACAAAAATGGTGCGAACTCTTTAATCTTACTGTCGATTCCTTCCGATCCTTCGACCTTGAGCAAATGACAAAGGTTCATTGCAGCTCCATAATTTTTCCGGTCAACCATTTTAGCCAGTTTTACACTATGAGCTACAGTTTCGCAATAACTGCCAACATGTGGATAAACACATAACTTAACGCCAAATGAAGCTGAATAATCAGATAGGTCACGTAGTATTGAAGCAACTACTGTATCACCGGTCTCTTTATCATCTTTATAACTTTTGCTGAGAAGATAAAAATAGATTACCGCCCCTTTTGCAGATGCTTTAATCATTGCCTTAATTTCATTAGCTGAAATATTTTCAAGCTTTACTTCGGCCTCGAAATTAAGCGCCACATAATTTACAGGCATCCCTAGACCTTCCCTATCAAGAGCATTTTTAAGTTCAAAAAAGTCTTTATATCCAAATCCTTCCAATCCGTCAAAACCAACTGTTTTCAATAATTTTGCCTTTCCCTGAGCAGTTTGTGGTGAATTATTGAAACTCCCCATAGTGTTTTGGCAATAAAAAATATTGTTCAACTTCTTCTGGGCACACACTGGATATATAACCATTACTAAGCCGACAATTATGGTTACAAATGATTTAATTTTCATTGATATAAATTTTATTAATATTTGTACTTCGGACAAATTTTGCTGTAACTCCACATCTCCCTCATCTCCCTTTTCCTGAATTTTTCAGCTTCCGGATTATTGATAAAACTTTCATTCTGAGGGTCCCATTCAACTTTCAGGTTTAGTTTCAATGCTATATTCCCACAATGCAAAAGAGAACTGGTGCGATGTCCTGATTCGGGAGTATAAATCGCTTTTCTTCCGGCTTTAATGCTTTCCAGGAAGTTAATAAATTCGTCATTAGCTGTCGGCAAAATAGCCTTCTTTTCGGTTAAATCCAGGATCTTATCATTACTTGCCACTAATTCACTGCTCCAGCCGACCGATTCTACCCACCCCTCATCCCCTTCAAGCCGTATAGAGGCATTTCCGCTATGAACCCTCATAGTTACGTTGTTCGAATATTTATAGTGTAAATCAAACTGATAAGCAGTATTGAAAATGCCGTCATTATAATAAAGTGTTTCACCGAAAGGTGTAACTTCTGTCGGTCCTGAGAATTCATTCCCGGCAACCAATTGTGCTGTATCGCAGTAGTGTGCACCCCAGTCGGTCAGTAAGCCACCAGAAAAGGCGTCGTACCACCTGAAATGGTAAAAAGTCCGGGAATAGATAAACGGAATTGCCGGAGCTGGACCCAGCCATAGATCAAAATCAAGATCCTTAGGTGGGGTGGTCACTTCGAGACCTGTTTTAGGCAATGGTGCAACGGGAAGTGAAATTTCGACATGCTTGAGTGCACCTAAATGTCCGTTAAAAACTATTTCGGCCATTTTGTGATATGTAGGCTCGAACCTGTCCTCAACCGAAACCTGATATACCACTCCTGTTTTATTGATCACATCGCACAGTAGACGACCCTCATCAATAGTCAAGGTCGGTTTTTCGCAACAAACATGCTTCCCTTTTAGGGCTGCCATTATAGAGATGGGGACATGCCAGTGATCAGGTGTTGAAATCTGAACAGCATCGATGGATTTGTCTTCCAAAATCTCCCTGAAATCCTGATAAGCTTTACAATCTTTTGATTTGTAGGTATTATTGACCAGATTTTTCGCACTCGTTGCCCTTAACATACTGACATCGCAAACGGCAACAACCCGACACACTTCAGGATATTTAAGATAATGCCTTAGATTCCGCTCAACTCCTTGCGACCCGGTACCAATCATACCAATGGTTATAAGATCATTAGGATGCTTTCCCCTGCATCCTGTGGCCAAAGGCATAATCCATCCTCCGGCAATTGCGATGCATGATTTTCTAACAAAAATTCTTCTGTTCATAATTTTTACGTTTAATTCCTTGAAAAATTATTGGACCCCTACAATAAACTTTTTATGATGTTGCTTTAGATACAAATTTATAGAATAGGGTTCTAAGAATCTAATTTAGCCTTCCACAAATTCTTCTTTAATTAATTATCTTAAATTTAATTAATTACACCTTCCACATACATCAAAGTAGCGTGTTGGTCAACCTTGATTTATGGAGAAACGCAAAGAAAAGTTTGGCTGATGATGGAAAGCCAATCATATTAAGAAACAATTTTCTCATCTCTAGAAATTATTTTGCATTATTCATTCCCTGGTTTAACCAAATATCGAGGCGGGGTACGCCTTTCATGAAGGGCTTCTGTATTATATCGGGTCGGCCATCGCCATCAACATCCCCTAATTTAGACTCATGATTCCCAATATTTGTAGCAGCAATTATGACTTCTTTGATAAAGTTACCTTTCCCATCGCCATATAAGATCCATGTTTTTGATCCTGGATTTTTTCCGCCAGCCCATTCTGCCATTTCTGCACAGAATATATCAAGATTCCCATCCCCGTCAATATCAATAACCTGGAGTGTATGCCCATGGATTACTTCCTCAACTAATACCGTCTTTTGCCATTTACCATTTTCCCATTCATAGATAATTAAAGGACCGACATCGTCACCGGAGCTTAGTACAATTTCCGGACGGCCGCCTTTTATCAGATCACCAGCGGCAGAACGGGATTGTCCATAATCATCTATTTTCCGGGCTTCATATTTTTTACCTTTGCGTTCAAACCACATACCCCCCCCAACAATATCATCCTTCCCATCCAGATTGATATCGCTTTTTGCAAGTCCTTCATATTTCATCTTGTTATGCCAGGACCATATTTCCTCAAATTTCCATGAGTTTTTATCTTTGGGCTTTTTTGGAATATGGGCAGTAAACAATTTCCCAGCTTGCTGGTTCCAGAATACCAGTTCGTTTTTAACGTCACCATCAAAGTCTCCAAAAATCTGGTCGTGATATCCATTGGTACCTATATTTCTGATAGTATACTTATTCCATGGCTTTTGTGGCTCATAATCCGGGTAGGGATTTTCCCACCACCATATTTCATTGGTTTGCCAGGCGCCTCCAAACAAAATGTCCTGATCACCATCCCCATCCAAATCATAAAAGGCTCCTCCAATAGAAGGGCTTTTACTGTTGTCGAGCAAATACCGTTGCCACGTGTTTCCTTTTTTCTTGTACCACACGATGCTGGTTTCTCCCCAACCAGCAACGATTATTTCTTGCTTTCCGTCTTTATCAATATCCAGCAAAAGTAATGCAGCCTGTTCTCCGACTCCGGGAGCAGCAAAATCTCCATTTGAACTTGAAAAATGTTTCCACTTTATTCTTTCATTGGCAGAATTGGCAGCTGACTGGTTATCATTTCGCCAAACATGTAGAAATTTATAATTATCCCATGCAATGCTGACTATATCAAGATCACCATCTGAATCCAGGTCTGCCAGCTGAGTACCCAGATGACTCTCGTGCCCTTTATCGGGCGAGAGCATGGTAAAGTTTCCTTTTCCATCATTTTCAAATAGAAGAAGCCTGAATTCTTTGCCTTTATGCTCACATGTCACGAGATCGATATCCCCATCATCATCAATATCTGCTGCATCCAGATTATTAAGTGAATAGCATGTGAATAATGTTTTCCTTTCCCATTCGCCTTGCCTGCCATTTCCCGGATTGAAAAAAACAAAAAGGTTGGCAACCGGCTCCAGCCCGGGATATAATCCCTCGGAAACAGCAATATCAGGTTTGCCATCTCCATTAAAATCAGCTATTTCAAATCTGTCAACACGATTTATTGCATTCCCAACAAAATGTTTAGTCCATTCTTTATCAATGGATCCGGGGTTTTCATACCAATTTACCACGTTTACCACACTTGAAATATTTCTTCCCCCATCAGGCATATCTCCTGCGGCCAGGTCAAGGTCTCCATCTCCATCGATATCTCCGACACCAAACCCTTCAGTAGAACCGGTTTTTATAATCAGGTTGAATTTCCAGTTGTTCTGAACTTGAGGTTGTTCAGGAATAATGGCTGCGTATATACCACCTTCGGCTACAAGGATTATTTCTTCTTTATCTCCGGTAATTATTTGTGCATGACGCCCCCCCTGGCCATTAACATGGTCGGTTTTGGGAATTTCACCAATTTTTCGCCATGCCCATGATGAACCTTGCAGGTTATCAGCTTCAAACCAGTAAACATTGGGCAGCGCCTCGGCAATAATATCGGCATATTCATCTCCATCAATATCTACAAACAAATATCCATCCACATTCATCCCCAGATCATACCGGGTCCATTCCCCTTCCATGTTTCCTCCCGGATTCAGGTAAAAGTAACGGCCTGAAACAATATCTTTATATCCGTCCCCGTTTATATCCATCATATCAAGCCCAAAGTAGCGGAGCCATTCAGGTTCAGCCCAATCTCCCCATTTTTGCCGTTTATTGTCAACCTCAATATATTTCCATTGGTCAAGGGTTAGTTTTTGTGCGCTTACAAAATTTATGGTTAAACCTAGCATTACAAATTGAAGGAATAATCTTTTCATTTTATTTCGTTTATCCACATTTTTACTATGTTCTCTCTCCAGTTTGCTCCAAAAGCATCTATGTCCCCATCCCCATCAAAATCATACAAGCGCATACTGTGGGAACCTTCGGTACTGATTACCTGCTTTTCCCAGGTGTCTTTACCCTGGTTGTAAAATATTGCTACCTCATCCGGATCTACACCCTGCTGCATCTCCGCGGTAATGATGTCCATTTTGCCATCCATATTAAAATCGGCAGCACCAATAAAATGTATTACTGATTCAATCGAATCAACTACGATGTGTTCTTTCCATATTGTGGTAGGATCTTTTAGCGCTTCGAACCATGAAATATGGTATTTGTTTTTTGCTAATTCTGAAGGAGAAAGTAGAATATCAGGTAAGCCGTCATTATTCATGTCGGCAACATCAATATATGTATTACGCCACTTCCATGTGTCGCTGAATTTATGTTCTTTCCAATCCTGAATATTTCCGGTATTTTCAAACCAGTACCCATTAATCACGATATCCTTTTTCTTATCGCCATTAATATCTGCCGATTTTAATCCTTCTCCGTTCTCAATAACTTTCCTATATTTTATCCACTTACCTAAGGGTTTCTGTTGATAAATATAAAGAGTATCTCCCCTGCCCCATTCAGCCTGATTCCGGCCAATTATATCTATAAGACCATCGTTATCATAGTCATTGACTTCTATGTCATGAATATCCACAGAATCAATAACATGCAAATTCCAATCGGGACCACTGAGCCAGACTAATGCTTTATTTACAACCGCAACTACATCGGGAGTTTTATTATTATCGAGATCACAAACCTCGGCATCGCAACCTACTTTTATTGTGTCGTATAGTATTTGTTTTTCCCAAGTGGGAGCCAAGTATGCTACAATACCGCCTTTTTCATTTCCCCCGACTAAAATATCTATTTTACCATCTCCATTAATATCTCCGATAGTCTTCATATAAATATCTTTTGGGGCGTCACTATCAATAATTCTTTCCGTAAAACGGGCTTCCTTTGAACAACTGTAGATAACGCCGCCCAATAAAAATAAAATCATGTATATCTTTTTCATTTTAGTTTATTTAAAGTTTCGCACTTGATTTTAATGTGTTCATAAACAATTATTTGCAATATGGCACTTCTAAAAACTACTTTTTTCTGATGCCGTCTTCATAACAAATATAAAACAGGATTTTCTCTTAAAAGTCAAAATCAATCACTATTTGACCAATTCTTCACGGCTTTTCTTTGGTCTCTTTGTCTTTGTGACCACTATAGCAATTGTATTTGTGCAATAAGCCAACCATGTATTCTTTCGATTCGTTATACCTTTCATCAATTGTCTTTATCGTTCCCAATTTGTGACCTTTTACAACAACCGGCGAGCATATTTCAGCCGATAACAACCCTTTATAATTGTTTTCTTTTAACGCTTGTATAAATACTTCCCATTGCATCGGGTCTTTTGCCGAACCGGGTGTAACTTCCTCCCAGCTATAGGGCGCACCCCCGATCGTTTGATTTTTCGTCAAAGAGATGGTATGCGAATACACCATATACTCCTTCATGTTGCGCAAGGTTTTTCTTATAAAATCAGGATCCTGTGATTCCAACAATGGCAAATCGAGACCTACCTTCAGGTTTGGATTGTTAATTTCCACCAGCATTTCGATCGTCTCTTCATTGTTACCTAATATTTCCGGATGTGTTTGAAGCGCTAATGTGATACCGGAGTCTTGTGCATATTTTGACACTTCGGTCAGGCCATCCCTCACATAGTGCCATGCTTCGAGCCAGTCTTCGCCTCGGGAAACCCTTCGGGAACGGGATTCAAATGCCGGAAAACCATAACCTGTATTTGCAAGAGGGTTCTGAAAAAAACCATAAAATGCTGAAAGAACCCGAACAATAGGCGAACCTAATTCCCTGGCCATTTTTATACATTCTTTAACGTATAAAATCTCCTTTTCTTGCGGATACAATAACACGTGGTTCCCTTCCATAAAATTGGTACAACAAACCACAGCCCCCATCTCCAGATCAACCTCTTTGAATAAATCCACAAGCTTTTTACGTCTTTCAGAACTTAAATCCATAGGGAACCCTAATGGACGATGTGCATAAATGCAGGCTGCATCGTATCCAAATTTTGCAGCTCTTTTTACCGCATCTTCAAGGACTAGCTTTTCTCCCGGCGCAGTGAAATATCCACCGTAGCCGATAACATCTAAACTTAATTTCATAGATTACTGTATTTTGGTTAAATAATATCAACAAATTCTTGATTTTTTCCTCTGGTATGTGCCATTTAAATCAGAGTGAACACCATAATACCGCTATAGATATTATCAGAAATTAGTGTCGTTTTTCGTTCACCCACATTTTTACTACATGATCAGCAAAGTTTGCCCCAACAACATCCATGTCTCCATCTCCGTCAAAATCATACAAGCGCATGCTGTGGGAACCTTCGGTACTGATTACCTGCTTTCCCCAAGTGTCTTTACCCTGGTTGTAAAATATTGCTACCTCATCCGGATCGACACCTTGCTGCATCTCCGCGGTAATGATGTCCATTTTCCCATCTAAATTAAAATCTGCTGCACCTATTGAATGTACTACTGATTCAACCGAATCAGCCACGATGTGTTCTTTCCAAACCGATGAAGGATCCTTCGGCGCTTCAAACCAGGAAATATGATAATAGTTACCCGCCAGTTCAGATGGAGAATGCAAAATATCTGGTAACCCATCGTTATTCATATCGATAACATCAATATAGACATTGGGCCATGTCCAAGTATCCGTGAACTTGTGTTCTTTCCAGTCTGACATGTTTCCTGTGTTTTCAAACCAATATCCGTTGGTCACGATATCCTGTTTTTGATCGTTATTAATGTCTGCCATTTTTAATCCCTCACCATCCAGGATTTCCTTTTGATATTTTATCCAGTTTCCTAAAGGTTTTTGATTATAAAAGTAAAGCGTATGCCCACCCCTATTACCAAATGCACCCTGATATCTGACGATTACGTCCATTAAACCATCGTTATCAAAGTCATACACTTCTACATCATGCCCTCCCATAGAATCGATAATATGTAAATTCCAATCTTGTCCGGAGAGCCATATTACTGCATTAGGCACAACTGCCACCACATCAGGAATTTTATTATTATCAACGTCGCAAACCTCAGCATCTGGTGATATCTTTAATGAATCGTTGATGGTTTGTTTTTTCCAATCAGGAGCCAGATAAGCAACCATGCCACCTTTTTGATTCCCTCCGACTAAAATATCCGTTTTGCCATCTCCGTTTATATCACCGGTCGTTTTCATATAAACATTCTCGGGTGCCTGATTATCAATAATTTTTTCAGTAAAACGAGGTTTCACATCGTTGCAGCTAATAAGAAAGCTTATAACTGTTATCACTAAAATGTTACAAAACGTTTTCATTTTTTTTCAGTATTAATTTTTATTATATTAATTTGGCTTCTCGGTGTTACCCCTTTTTTAAATTGGTTTCTGGTCTCCACTCTTATTTTGCAATATAATCCATTTAAAAGGCACCTCTCTTTTTCTAATGCCGATGTTTAAAACAAATATTCAATATATAGTATTGTCCATTTCTGCCCGGTTACACCTATGAGCAAAAGGAAAAAAATAATAAATAATTGTTATTTTATTAGTTATGAAATAAATTCAATAAGGCTTTTCTAAAGTTGATTTACAACAACCTATTTTCCGATATATCAATATTTTCATTTTTATTTTTAAAGAATATCGTGAATAATATAGCTACCACAAAGGCAATCAGTGCCGGGACAATCATCACATTTTTCCAGTAATGCCCTATCACCATTGATGTGTCATCAGTAATTTGATATGTTTGAAGTATCAAGCCATTTAGATATGAACCAATAAGCCAACCCACACCATATGTAAGAAGGGTAAAGAATCCCTGCACACTGGCTCTTAGTTCCGGAGGTGCTTTTTTATCCATGTAGATCTGAGCTGTTACATAGAAAAAGTCATAACACACACCATGCAGCAGAATACCAATATAAAGGAAAGCAATCAGGGAATCGTTGTTGCCAAACATAAAGAGCAAATAACGCACTACCCATGCAATCATTCCTACCAGAAGTAATTTTTTTATGCCTAACCTGATGAAAAGGAAAGGAATCATTAACATAAATACTACTTCTGACATTTGTGCCAGGGTCATTTTACCTGCAACATTCTTAACTCCTAATTCGTTTAAATACATATTAGTAAACGGATGATACATGGCAAAAGGTAAAGTAATGAGCAAGGCACTAATACTTAGAATTGCAAAAGATCTGTTCTTCATGAGCTTAAGGGCATCCAAACCAAGTATTTCTTTAATGGTCAGTGATTTGCCGTTCGATTTGGGAGGAGTATGCGGTAATGTAAAACTGTATAACCCTAAAATTATTGAGAAAACAGCAGCCAGCCACATTGGTTGAGGACCCATTTCTATTTTCAATAAACTGATACACAACCCGGCAGCTATCCATCCTAACGTGCCAAATACACGAATACCTGGATATTGTTTTCCGGGTTCCGGACAATGATGCAGACCTATTGCTGTTGTAAGAGCTATGGTTGGCATATAGCAAAGAGCGTATGCCAGTAATACCCAGAAAAAAAGATCGGGGGTTTTAATTGTTGAAACAAGGTACATTAAAATTCCCCCTACAATATGTAAAATCCCGGTAAGCTTTTCCGCAGCAAAGTATTTATCGGCAATCAAACTGACAAAAAAAGCGGAAATGACAGCCGCCCAGGCAATAGTGCCGTATGCACTGCCTATTGCATGTCCCTGAAATCCGATTTTAGTTAAATAAGTCCCCATGGTTACATACCATACTCCCCAGATGAAGTACTCAAAAAACATCATTACAGATAGTCGAGTGTATGTTATTATTTTCATATTTATTTTTATGTGTTTAAAGTAATAGTGGTTACCAGGTTAAGTTTGTCCAGCAAAAAGAATAACCCTGTGAGTCAATTTTCTCCCACATTAGCCGAACAGGATTTTCATCTTCTGTAAACTTGCTGAAATCATTTCGTTTTTCACTCCAGGGGATACAAGTACCCGGGGGTCTCTTACATTGCTTAAATAAATATTGACCTGCTTGTGGCCTGCTTCTATTTTTTAATTCATTGAGGTCTTTGATTGAAGGGGCTCTGGAATACCCGCCATAGTTACGAGTAAAGTCAATCATTTCTTTTACATTCTCAATCTTTGCATCATCCATAATTAATGCGCTGGCATCCATGATGTAACCGCCATCGCGTGCAACGGCATCAATAACTTTTTTGCAGTAACCGCGCACCTCTGAAGCATTGTTATTGGCCAACATCCCATTGGGTATTCCTCCGCTGATGCAGAACTTTTTGCCTAAAATTTCATGCGCTTTCAGAATGTCTGTTTTATCAACATGAAAAATGACGCTTTTTTCAGGTAGTTCGGCAAATGATTCAAGGTGAGCAGTCCAGTCACCTTCAGCATAAAGAATAATTTGATGCCCGTTTGCCCATAGTTCTTCAATAATCGGCTTTAAGGTAGGCCAGTATATCTCATTAAAATCTTCCTTAGAAATAAAGGGTATGCAACTTCTGTGCATCCAGATAATGGACGGAATGTTTTTATCCGGGTCTGCATTACTTAAAACGCAATGTAATAAATGTGGCATTAAAGCATGGCAAGCCTCTATAACTTTTTCTCTTCTTACCAGTAAATCTGTAACCAGATTCATATAACCACGGAACTTGTCTCCAAGAATATCGAGAGGGGCTTTAAGAACTGAGCCAACAGCGGGTACAATCCCTGAATCGATTAGCCGGACATGAGCTTTACCCCACTCGTTAAAGAATTGATTGTAGGCAATCATTCCGTTGATAAAGGACATGTTGTGTTCAAAGGTCACGGGTTTCCCAGAAGGATTGATATGAGATGTAAAACGAGGAAGCCAGACGTTCAACATAAAAGCTGTCGGGTCATCAATAAGAGTGTCGTACTCATCTTCTTTTAAAAAAGCTTCATCTTCTGTCATTGGTTCTGTCCACTGGGTACATGAATTAATAGGTAGCTCAATACCTGGAAATTTTGCGAGTTTCCACCCAATACTCTTCATCATTCCTACCCAGTTAACAATGGAGTTAGTTTGAATGGCATCGCATCCAAAATCAACGGCGAATTTTCGGTTTACTTCAAACTGTACTTCATAATTTATTGCTGCGTCAAAATTGCTATATCCGGCATATTTTGCTGATAACTCTTCGGAGAAGATCCGTATTGGTATGCGGTCGGGTTGCTCATTATAGCATGCTGTTACGTATCTTTTTAAGCGTTCCTGATACAATTCCTCGTTAGTCATAATCTTTCTACCTTTTTTGAACCTTAATTAACAATACTGGAGTTCCCTTAAAAAATAATCAGACAAGGAATGAAGATTAATTGAATTACATTTCTGTTATTAATCAGATCAGTTTCGCCTATTAAAAACCGCAATCCATTTTTCAAGAAGCGACATTTATTTAAAGAAACTCATTTAAAACGCTTTATATTCCATCTTATCATTCATACCATAACAGCACTATCGCTATTATTTGGCACTTGCAAATCAACTTAGTTGAGTTTCTGTGCATCATTGCGCCAAAGATGTAGAAAGCGATAATCATCCCAGGCAATACTTACAATGTCGAGGTCACCGTCACCATCCATGTCGAACAGCAGCGTACCCAAGTGGCTCTCCTTCCCATGGTCAATCACATGCTCCGTAAAAAGGCCCTTGCCGTCATTTTCGAGCACAAAGAGGCGCTTATCTCTCCCTTTGTGCTCGCAGGTCACGAGGTCAAGGTCACCGTCGCGGTCCAGGTCCGCAACGTCCAGGCTATTCAGCGAGCCGGCTGTCAGAATCGTCCGGCGCTCCCAGGATGGTGCTCCTTGGGGCCCTCCCTGATCGAAGCAGAACAACTGTGCCACACGCTCTTGGGATTGCCAGGACTCCTCGGTCACCAGGATATCGGCACGTCCGTCACCATTAAGGTCCGCCACGGCCATGCGGTCAGCCGAGTAGTTCGCAGTCTTGCCGACTACATTCAGTTTCCAAAGGACCGATTTGCGTCCGGGATTTTTCCACCACGCAATTAACCTCGGCTCTACGCGATGTCCGTACGGGGCGGCGATGTCAATCAGCCCATCGCCATCAACGTCACCGACTGCCAGTCCCTGTTCAGAGGCTTCCCCGGCGGCCAGCTTGACCGGCCAGTTTCCAGATGAAGGATGGGATGGAATTTCGAGGTAGTAAATGCCATTCCCAGTCGATAACACTATCTCCGGTCGGCCGCCGGGAACGATCTGAGCCAGCGTAAAACCCTGCCCGTTGACATGAGACGTTGCAGGAACTTCACCTATTTTATAACCTTTCCATGAGGTGCCCAGTTTATCCTGCGCCTCAAACCAGTATACATCCGGAAGCGCTGTAGCAATGCAATCAGCAAATTTGTCGCTGTCGACATCCACAAACAATAAAGCGTCAACATTGCGGCCCAGGTCAGTCCGCTCCCAATGGCCGGTCATGTCCCCGCCCGGATTGCTATAAAAATAGCGTCCCGAGATAATATCAAGATACCTGTCACCATTGACGTCAAAAGCGCTCAGACCGAAATACTTCAACCAGTCGGGCTGAGCGAAGTCGCCCCATTTGCCGCGTATACTGTCCACCTGAATATACGTCCACTGGTCTAATGGGAGCTTGACAGGCGGCAGGGTTAATTTGCGTGAGCCAGGCTCCGAAAGTCCCTTACCAAAGCGGTTTATCCATATTTCAGCCTTAAGCGGACACTCTTTTACCCGGTTGTTCCAGTTACTGCCGATGATGTCGGGCAAACCATCGCCATTGATGTCTCCAACACGAGCGTTGTGAGATCCGGTTTCGGCAATAACGTGTTCCTTCCAATTGTTCTTCCTAATATCGATGTTTTCCCACACCGCAACCTTATGCGGTGGCTCCTGCTTGATATAACCGCTCATGGCCATCTCAGCCGTGAAGACGTCCATGTCGCCATCCCCGTCGAAATCCGCGATCCGCAATGAGTGTAGTCCGCTATAGGCCTTGGCAGGAACGATCTGGTGCTTGATCCACTTCTTCTGCATGGCGTCCCAGTTGTACCAAGCCGCACCGTCAAAACCCTCCTCGCTGGCCAGGATCACGTCGGAGTGCCCGTCTTTGTCCAAATCCACGACAACACTTTGCGCATCATAACCGAAGTCGGAATCGATGATATGGTCCTTCCAAAGCAGCTTGTGATCGCCCGGGTTTTCCAGCCACCCGTGCCCCCAAACTACGTCAATATCGCCGTCGCCATCCACATCGCCGATGCTGGCTCCGGTACGCATATGTTCACTATGACCGATGTGGCAGATCTCCCATTCCCCGTTCACGGGATCGTCCGGTGCAAGGAGAACATAAACGTCATTACGAAGGGACTGTACGACAATGTCTTTATGCCCATCATGATCGAGATCAACGAACAGGATCATGTCGGGGTCAATATCTCCCTGATGGATCACATGCATTGGCCAGTCCTTTATTTCCACAGGGTTCCCGGGGTTCTCCAGCCAAACAAGAAAGTGCGATCCGATTACCAGTCCGGTGACCAGGTCCATCCGTCCATCCCCATTGATATCGCACCAGTTTCCTCCGTGGGTCACCCCTTTGTGCATACGGTACATCTGGTTGAAGTCTGGACCCTTGTACCAGGCCATTTGGTAGAGATTCTTCTGCCGCTCGCAGGCTGCCGTGTCGGTCAAAAATGCGAAACAGCTCCACCACAAGTCCGCATGACCGTCACCATCTATATCCACGATGGCGCATTCTCCATTCATAGCGTCAGGATCGGTAAAATAGTCTTGCAAGACTCTGTGTTCAAAACTCCACTCCGGCGGTTGAGACGGCAATGAAGTCGACGATGTTTGCGCATCCAATCTTTGCGCAACGAAAGCCATACCAAGCAGGCTGATAGCCATCAATAAATCAATTTTTTTCATTCAAATAAAATTTAATTAGAGCACCTTTAAAAACTACTTTTTTGATACCGGTGGCTGAAACAAATATTCAATATATTATAATATCCATTTCTGCCCGGTTACACCCATGAGCAAAAGGGAAAAAATAATAAATAATTGTTATTTTTTTAGTTAACTCAAGTTGCTACCTATAAAAATTTTCATTGATGGTAAATACAAATATAAAGAGGTCCACTTTCATCAAAAAGCCATTAGGAGTTACAGCATGAATGCGCTTAGGAAACATACTGGATATTTGGCTATATATAGTCTCAATTCTTTTTCTGGAATCGGCGATCATAAAGTTTTCGCAAGGTTTGTGAGGTTGTTTAGTATTACTTTTTCTCGCAATCATCAGTTTAATACTTTCTGCATCCATGCATACTTATTTTAAAAGAGTCGGCAACTGTAAATGGCAATTCTTTGGTACTTTTGATAATGGTGTTGAGATATATCTTAAACATGCATGTAACAACTTCATCAAGAGACATGTTCTTATCGATGGAAAGGCTAATCCCTACTGTTCACAGTGGGATAAGTATTATCGTCAAAGATACGCCCGTAGAATGGCTTCCTGATTTTCTATTGCCGGGTAACCCCGGGTACCTTTAGAGTGCTTGAGCCGTATGTGGTGAAAGTCGCAAGTACGGTTCTTAGGAGGGAACGGCGGAGTAACCCACCCGACCTATCCAACCAGAGAAATAGTAATTACTATCTGCTTTTATTACGGTCATTGTTGCGTGATCAGGATAGAAAGTCCATGTGCATTTATAATTATTCTTTCCACAGAATATTATCAGTTTATCTTGTCCCATCAGGATGATTTTTGCTTCTGTCCCTGATTCTTCCGGACGCCATCCCGGGACATTCGTATTTGGTAATCCTCTCCACATACCCGATGATTTGGGAGCCTTGCAATGGCTAATCCAGTCATTCTCTTCCACATCGATTATTCCACTAAAACCTCCGCCGGATTTCCTGAAATAATATGTCGCATGTGATGTCTCTATCTTTAAATTATCATCAAGTTCACCATAAAATGCATTTTCATCTGTCAGTTTAACGCAGGCATAGTGCAGCCAGACAATAAAATCATCAATGAAACAATAGTGGATGTTATTACAGTTGTTATTTTCGTAATTGGATCGTATTTACATTTAAGTAAGTTCTCTCTTTCTTTGTCTGAGAAATTTCTCCAGCTTTTCTTTTTTATATCTATGCTTCAAATCGATACATAGGAAAGATTCCGCTATTGTTTTAATTTATTCTCTAAATAATATACCGATCCACTGGTCCATTCTTTTGATACAATGTCCATATCACCATCTCCATCTACATCGCCTACCACACCGTCATGCGCTACAAATCCTTCTAAAATCACATGTTCTTTCCAATCAGTAGAGGCAGGTTTTTTGTGAGGGCCGGCTAAATTCTCATAAATGAATGTCTTTTTACCGGGAGAGAGAGGACCGTTACCAACCATAATATCCAAATCACCATCATTGTCATAATCAAAAACCCACATGCTGTGAAAATCATCATTGGATTGTCTGGGTTTTATCCAGTGCAGTTTAAAATTTCCTTTACCATCTGTATTTTCCAGCCAACCTAACCCTGCAGGCATATCCTTCAGGTCACATTCGGCTTGTACGATGTCCATATCTCCATCTCCATCCAAATCCACCACATGAGTCTTAGTACCTAATCCCCAAGGCCCCTCCTGGCCTATGAGTCCATGACGGTGTTCTTTCCATCCCGTTCCTTTTCCATCTAAATTCTCAAACCAAGATCCGGCTGCAGCAACATCGAGGTCTCCGTCGCCGTCAAAATCGCCCACAGGCATTGGAGCTAGTGCTGCATGGGCAAAATATCCTTTCCCACCAATTTCATGTTTGATCCAAGGGTTGGTCGGGTCATTGGTCGTTTCATACCAGCACAATCCTTCTCCTTCCTTTGCACCACTGTTGGTTATAATATCCATTCTCCCATCCTTATTTAAATCTGCCTTCACCATATCGTGGCAATAAACATCTCCCGTGCCTATGTAGTATTTATCCCATCCAATATCTTGTGGCCACGTAGTACCTTTTTTATTGATGAATAAATATTCTGATGATATGATATCTGTTCTGCCATCGTGATTGACATCCATTGAAACGGCGCCCCCATAAAATCCTTCATCGCTGCCAATGACGTGTTTTACCCATCTGTCAGCATTGATATATTCATACCAGAACAGACTCGGATTCTGATGCACATTTCCTGTGGTAAAATCGAGGTCCCCATCATTATCGATATCTGACAATGTGGTTTGTTGAGCGGAAGTAATCCAGTAGGCGTCTTTTTCAATATAATGGAATTTGAAATCAGGTGCCTGGGCGATGGCACTCTGTCCCATCAATGCAACGATAATTGTTAAAGCCGCTATACTTACAAATCTTTTCATTTTAGTAATTTTATTAAAGGGCACCTCTAAAAACTATTCTTTTGGTGCCTTTGTTTGAAACAAATATTCAATATATTATAATATCCATTTCTGCTCATTTACACCTATGAGCGAAAGAAAAAAATAATAAATAATTGTT